>JAQUEZ010000054.1 GCA_028684915.1 Desulfobulbus sp. | reverse complement strand
AGTGCAACGATTCTGCATCTCCTCGAGGAATTGAACGCAACGCGAACGACGTTTCCAGGCACCGACCTCCGCCTGTTTTACGAATTGGTATCGTAGCAAAATCTCTCGAGATCAGGAGTTCTGATCTCCGAATCGGCGATTCCTGCCGTACAAATCCCAGAAACAGCCGAAAACCGCGGTTTGTGCTCGTCAGCCTGAATAGCAATATCTTCAAGAATGACAAGGTACAAGGGAGAATCGGTTAATGGAGTAGGGACATTCACCACCGGACGAACCGTCAAGTTGATCGGGGTAAAGTCGCCGTTGGTTTTGACCCGTACATCCGGGCAACGAACAATTGCCTGGTCCGTGACTGATTTATGTAGGGCCATTGTCAGGTCGTGTCGTAATCCTTCACGGGCCATTTTTAAAATATTGTAGACGCCGACCTCTCCCGTTGCCGGTTCAAGGTAGAAACCGGTACGTCCATGGATATAGAGAATATCGCCCAGCCCGTCAATCAGGGCCGCGGCCGGGGCGACTTGTTGTAAAAGCGCCTGTTCGGTCAGCTCTCGCAAAGACAGTGTTCGGGAATTGATCATCATTTCTGCTGTTGCTTGGTGCGTTTGCGCCACGTTCTTAGAGGGCAAGGTTGATAAAAAGGTACCAAGGCCTACGCGTGAGGCTCCCTGGCATGCCTCCTGGCGTTGATATATTTTTAATTTGCGATCCTGCACCGCAAAGAGATAGGTAAAATCACCAATCGTCTCGGAGGTGCCCAAAAAGAGAAATCCACCAGAGTTCAGAGCATAATAAAAAAGAGGGATGAGTTTTTTCTGCAAATCGCCCCCCATATAGATGAGGAGGTTACGGCAACTAATCAGATCAAGTCTGGAAAAGGGCGGATCTTTGGTGACATTCTGCTCGGAAAAAACCAACATATCGCGGATGATTTTACGAATGCGGTACGTATTGCCATCCGCTTCGTTGGTGAAAAAACGGGCTAGCCGATCCGGCGTGATATCAACAGCGATGTTGGCAGAGTACACTCCGGCCCGAGCCGTAGCAACCGCCTGGCTGTCAATATCAGTTGCAAATATTTGTATTTTAAAATTTTTCTTTATTGACTCTTGGTGTTCAGCAAGCAGAATTGCCAGGGAATAGGCTTCTTCACCAGTGGCGCATCCCGCTACCCAGACGCGAACCGCATCCCCCACAACCTTGTCGACAAATAACCGCGGAATAATTTTTTCTTCAAGAACTTGGAATGCTTTAGGATCACGAAAAAAATTAGTGACCCCTATGAGCAGGTCACGAAAAAGTGCCTCGACCTCCCTGGGTGTTTGCTGCGCATATTTTACATAGCTCTCCATGGTTTCGATTTGTTGGAGCGCCATGCGCCGCTCAATCCGCCGATTGACGGTACTTGGTTTGTACAAGGAAAAATCGTGCCCGGTTTGGGTGCGCAGTAGAATAAAAATTTTCTTGAGTGCGTTCTCGGTACTCGATGGTTGAGGCCTGATAATCTGTGGAGCGCGGCCAAAGGCGTGCACCGTATACGCAATAAGCTGCGCGGCCATCTTGGCCGGGGGGAGCACAAAATCGACCAAACCGGTGGCAATGGCACTGCGCGGCATCCCATCATATTCGGTGGAATTCGGCTCCTGGGCCATAACCATGCCCCCCTCGCCTTTGATGGCCCGAACTCCCAGGCTGCCATCACTCCCGGTACCGGAGAGGACCACACAAATGGCTCGCTCATGCTGATCCTGGGCCAGCGAACGAAAGAAAAAGTCGATGGGCAGTCGCTGGCCACGAGGCGAAGAAGGCTCGAGTAATTGGAGGGAGCCTCCGAGAAAGGCCATGTCGCGGTTGGGAGGGATTATGTAGGCGCAGTTGGGGTGAACGATCATTCCATCCTCAACTTCAAAAACCTGCATCCGGGTATATCGTTTGACCAGATCGGTAAGAATGCTCTTATGGTCCGGAGCAAGGTGTTGCACCAGAATAAAGGCCATTTCGGGGTCGGCATCAACCGGCATACCGGAAAAAAAGGCCTCAAAAGCAGCTAACCCCCCAGCCGAGGCACCAATACCAACGATGGGGAAACTGGCAGCATCCGATTCAACCATTTCCGGCAATACAGCCATTTTCACCGCGCCGTTATGCACCGTGCTGGACTCGACCTCGGCAGATGTGCTCGCACCAGTTACTTCCCTCTGTTTTCGTGTACCCATTGCACCTCCAGTCTGATTTACCGTCTTATATCGCTGATCAGCGGCCATCAAAGGAGGAGGGACCGAAAAAACGCCGGTACGCTGCAACACTTCAACGCCTTTGCTTAAGTTCGAGCAAAGCTGACGCTATCCTTTTCAAACTCGTCAATGACTTCCTGGTTCAAGGAGGGTGGCACTTTTGGCAAGATGTGCATGAATGTCTCCTCGATGACCAGATAATCCTCTTTTTGGGCCAGCTCCTGTTCAAAAGCAAAATGCGCTACCTGCTGAAACAAATATTGAATATCAGCAGGGGTGAAGCCGGGGGTCATTTGGACAATCCTATCCACACTGAGGTTGTCGGTATTTAATTTGGAAAGATAATATTCGAGAATTGTCGCCCGTCCTTCTCCATCCAGTCCACCTACCGGAATGATGCAGTCAAACCTCCCCAGACGCAACATGGCCGAATCCAGTTGGCGGATGTAATTCGTGGCGCAGACGAGCAATATTTTGTTTTGTTGGTTTTTAAGCAATGGAATTTGCTTAAGAAACTCGTTGGTAATCGATTTATCAATGCGGTCAGCCTGATCACGACTACCGGCAATCTCTTCAAATTCATCGATAAAAAGGACCACCTGGTCAAGCCCTCGTGCTTTTTCCATCAATTCCCGAAGATTAGCGCCGATTCTTTCAACGCCGTTGACCATGAGCATACTGGGAACGATCTCTATATACCACCAAGATAAAGCACCTGCGATGGCTTTAGCAAAATGGGTTTTCCCCGTACCCGGAGGTCCAAAAAAAATAATTGCCTTGGGAGGAACCACCCCATGTTTTCTGGAAAGCGTTTCTTCGATCAAGGGGAGGATGATTTTCCGTTGAACCAATTGCTTTGGGGGCTGCGAGTCTGAGATTGTATCCCACATCTCCCTATTGATAATCTGAGCTCCCATTTCATTGAGCAGACTCTGGCGCTGGTGGGTTTGATATTCCACGGGAGCTTGGTCGATATTTTCGAGAAAGTCGATGCAGGCCGTCCTTACACCCACGTCCCGACCGAGTTTTTCCGAGAGAAGCCATTTATGGTTCAACACCTTAGGCCAAAGCTCAACGGCAACGCTCGGCTCATACTCCACCCCACCGAGTTCAAAAATTTGTTGCCTACATTCTTCCGGCGACAAGACTGCCGGTACATGTTCTTCTTCCATACCCTTCCTTCCGCTTATATTTTATTTTCATCGTATATATCAATGCGTAGTAATTTTTGACGTTTATGCGCGGGGATGTATTCTTGAGGGAAGATCCGCCCCCTTCTTTTCAACGAGGCGGCCCCCGCAAGTCCCCTTATGTGGGAGGCAAATTTTCGCGCACGCCTTCAGCGAGCAACAAGGTAAAAGCCTCGGCAGCCAGCGGCCTGCTAAACAGGTATCCTTGCCCTTCATCACAATGTTTCACCCTGAGAAAAGCCTGCTGCACGTGATCTTCAATACCTTCGGCAACCACCGATTTTTCAAAACTGACGGCCATGGCAATGACCGCACTGGCAATACTGCCGAGACTGTCGCCACTGGTGGTTAAACTAATGTCATGAACGAAAACCGGCGCAATCTTGAAGACATCGACAGGAAACTTCGCCAGGTAACTAAGATTGGAAAATCCGGCGCCGAAGTCATCCACCGCCACCTGTACCCCAATCTCCTTGAGTTTTCCGAGCAGCGTTCTGCTATTTTCAACATCACGCATCAACACGTTTTCGGTCATTTCCAGTTGCAAACAACGTGGGGCCAGGTTGGTTTCAAACAAGATACTCCCTACATTCTCTAAAAAATCCTTTGCACAAAATTCCGGTGCCGAGATATTGACCGAAATCACCTTGGGTAACAGCCCCGCATCCTGCCAACGTTTTCCTTGGAGGCAGGCTTCTCGCAATACCCACAGGCCGATTTGCACCATCAGGCCACTGCTTTCGGCAATCGGCAGGAATCGTGCGGGTAACATCAACCCCAATTCCGGATTCTGCCAGCGCAGCAAGGCCTCGACACCGGTGATCACGTTCGTTTTTAAGTTGATTATGGGTTGGTAATGGAGCAAAAATTCCTGCCGCTGCAACGCCTGCTGCAATTTCGCTTCGAGGGCTTGGCGTTCAACCACGCGAATATTCATTTCTCGCTCAAAAAACTGGTAATTATTGCGCCCTTTTTCCTTGGCACTGTACATAGCCGTGTCGGCATTCTTGATCAGTGTTTCCGAGTCTTTGCCATTTACGGGGTATACACTGATGCCGATACTGGTGGTCACATGCAGTTCATGGTCGCCAATACAATGTGGAGCGGCCATCGCAGCGAGAATTTTGTCAGCGATCAATGCCGCATTTTCCACATATCGATCCTCGGTCACCAGAATCACGAATTCATCCCCACCCTGCCGGCTCACCGTGTCTGAACCTCGAACACAGGCGCACAAACGCTCTGCAACGGATTGTAGCAATAGATCACCGATCGAATGACCGAATGAATCGTTGATATTTTTAAAATTATCCAGATCTAAGAACAGGACGGCAAGTTGAGTACCTTGGCGTTTTGCACGCGATATTGCTTGCTCAACCCGATCATTCAACAGGATACGGTTCGGCAAATTCGTTAAAAAATCGTGCTGCGCCAAATGCGCCATTTTCAAGGCCATCGACTGAGCAACGGTAACATCGTGAAAAACGATCACCGCGCCGGTCATTTTCCCATCCCAATCATGGATCGGCGCAACCGAATCTTCGATGGCGGCTTCACGACCATCGCGATGAATCAGAATTGTTCCCGGTGTCATGGTCATCGCTTTGTTGTGACGCAACACCAAATCAATCGGATTAGGCTTCCGTTCGCGTGTTGTGCCATCAATAATACGCATCACCGTGCCGATAGGGCGCCCCCGAGCCTCTTCCCTCGGCCAGCCAGATATTGTTTCGGCGGCAATATTGAGATAATCAATATTGCCCAACATATCAGTGCCGATAACCGCGTCGCTGATGGAATTGAGCGTAATTTCAGCCCGGGTTTTTTCCAGGTAATAGGTTTCTTCGACAGATTTACGCCGGATGAGGTTATATAACGATTGTGGCACAAGAGAGTTTTCCAGATTGCCTTTCGACAAATACCCCTGGGCCCCGTGTTGAATCGCGATAGACGTTAAGGTTTCTTCATCTGCCCCAGTGAGTATCACGATCGGCGTGTGCGGCACAGCGGCAAACAGCTTATCGAAAGTGGCAATCCCCTGGCTGTCGGGTAGTGCAAATCCACAACAACCAAATCAATCCCGCCAGCGAGCAACCGCTTAAGCCCCTCGGAGAGCCGCCCAACCCATTCGACGACAAACTCTCCCTCCTTTGCATTGCTAAAGACCGTCTTCAACACTCCGGTATCACCGGCATCACCGGTCACAATCAGCACACAATTGGCCATGACAAAGATACTCCTTAAAACGAATTGCTCTTTGGAAGGCTGCAGCTCTCTGGGACGAAAAAATCAGCAGCGATCTCTTGGGTAGTTTGCTGCCTTCTCGATGTTAACACTGATGGACCCGTAAAAAGCCCCTCTCATTCTGAATATTTACCTAGTAAAAACAGAAACATACAAGATGCAGTGTTTTTCCAGACGCGAAGACATACATCAGGTATGGCGAGTGTCGGAAAAAATGCTGCGACGTAGTCGATCGAAATTTTCACCCGCCATCAACGCTGGTGAACCCGTCAAGGTATAAGAAACATGGTCATCTACAGAGAAAGAAAACCAGGAAATCATTGAATTCGCGCAGCAATCCATCAACGATTGCCGTTGCCACCATTCATCATCCTCCCTCCTCCGTGCCCCATGCCCATGCCGCCACCTCTGCCCGGAGGATCTTCGGGTAAAGTGAGGCCACGGACCTGTGCTCGTTCTTGCATACGTTGATGGTGTTTAGTGCGGAGTTCCTCACGCTCTTCTGCCGTTTTCGCATCGCGCATCTGCCTGCGGTAATCGACGCGCTCATCTTGCGTCATCAGCTGACTTCCATAAACCTGCTGGCCCTGGATCCCGCTTATCTCTTGACCGGACGACTGATCTGCTGCAACCGCAAACCATGTAGGCAAGGACAAGGTACCTATCAAAGAGATCAAAATTACTGTCTTTTGTTTCATGATGAATTTCCCTTGGTTGACGTAGAAAATATTTTTCCTCTTTGTAGCCACCTGCTTGTTGAAAACACCTGCGTGCAAGCGGCAACGTATCATTTTCTGATTGGTCCCTTCACGACAAGACCGTTGTCGACCGAAGACACCCCCGTGAGCCGACGGGCTATTTCCATCGCTCTATCAATAGTTTGCTGTGAATCGACAACACCCCTCAATCGTACCACTCCCTTGGTGGTGGTCACCGAAATCTGGGCAATCTTGAGGATAGGATCATTTGCTATTTCGGCCTTTACCTTGGCTGTAATAGCGGCATCATCTCTATAATCCTCGGCGTGTTCATTTTTTTGTTCCATTTGATCAGCCGCCTGATCAATCGTCTTCCCAATTTGCTCAAGCGCTTGATCAGCCTTTTTCCCGGCCTTCTCAGCAGGGCCTTCTTGCTTGCAAGCATTAATACCGAAGATGGTAGCCAGCACCACGACAACAAGGATGATTTTTCCCGATACGTCCATTTTTAATTTTCTCCGTCAATTATGATGGGCTGGAAAAAAGTCAAAATCGGAGAAATAACGCGCTGCAAATACAGCAATGTTAAGAATTACAGCACATCGTTCTCGCGGCTTTTTACGAGGACGACAATTAAAGTTTTCCCAACAAAAGCAGGATCAAAAATAGAATCAGGACAAAACCGACTATGCCGTCGTCTATTCCAAGAGCGGCTATGCGGCCAAGTGGACATGTACATTACCTTTCATAACGCAAGTTCAATGCCCGATTGACAGCTCACTGCTTGTCCGTCGAATTGTTGTTATTACGGTGGGTTAACGTGCAGCTAGTACTCGAATGAAAGGCAAACAGGAGGGAGAGAGGCGTCACATGCAACGTAACCGTTGCGTTAATTTCAGACTGTATCGTTACAGTTGCTCTTCAATCTTACCGAGGTGAACGTGACGCGATACACATTGTGAGGCGGGGCTTGACAAAAAAAAAGGTCTGTACGCTGAGCACAGCCATTTGACGAAAAAATTGACGAAAAAAATGAGCGCGGGAATATTTAAAAAAATGTGATTACTACCAAAGCTCTGCTCCAAAAGACGAAATCTCTCATATGCGTTCGAGATGACACCCAGGTGGGGATACATGCCCCGATATATCCGAAAAATGGTGTCACTGCGAACGAATGTGAGGAATCTCAACCTGTAAACCTTCGCTGAGTTTCAGTGGTAATCATTAAAAAAAACCCGCATAAAGCGGGTTTTTTTTATCTTACGAAGCCTCAGTTATCAGCACTTAACAACATTTTTTGCTGATGGGCCCTTGTCCCCGTCTTCCACATTGAACTTCACACGATCACCCTCCTGAAGAGATTTAAATCCCTCAGCCTGGATAGCGGAATGATGGACAAAAACGTCTTTGCCACCTTCCTGCTCGATGAAGCCAAACCCTTTAGAATCATTAAACCATTTTACAGTTCCTTCAGCCATTGCAACTACTCCTTTTGTCGTTGTGTGATCAAGCCACACCTTATCGTGGTCGCCCCACTTTGGGGCTTCCGGTAAAATACTAAACAATCAAATAGATCATTCAGCACTCTATTCTTATGACAATCGCGGCAGTATCATTTTCCTGCCGCCCTTCTCCAGACTTTCTCAGGCATCCCTTTCTTTCTCCCTCCCTGATATATTATCCGTTCCTTAGGATCTGCTCCGCCACCTTCCTGAAATGGAATCCATAGATGGCATAGGTTATGGCCAGGGGAAAAAGCCGCGGTTTTCTGAAAAGTGACCAGAAAAATAGCTTCCAGAAATACAATCTTTCCCGCCCCAACACGCCCAGAAAGATGATCGCCTTAAACAGTGCCCCGATATAGCCGGGCTGAAGGTGAAATTTCCCCACCTGCAACGGTCGATACTCCTGAAAGAGCTTCATTACTCGTTGATAATAGTTTCTGGGCGCATAGATGGTATCAAGAATCGCCTGATACCCTCCTATAAGCGTTTTTTTCTCCATCCTCGGGGTGAAGTTGAGGGTACCATCCATGTTGTTCCCGGTCGTCGTGCCCAGCAAACGCCCCTCTCTCTCCAAACGCTGATAAAGCCGGGTGCCGCGCAAGGCGCTCAACAACCCGACCATGGCGGTGACGATGCCGCTTTCCTGAATGAAGCGAATCTGCATATCGAAAATTGCAGGTGGATCACTATCAAACCCGACGATAAAACCGCCATGCACCTGCAAACCCGACTGCTGAATGCACCGGACCGAGGCCAACAGATCACGGTTTCTATTCTGCACCTTCCCACTCTCGATCAGGCCTTCCTCGCAAGGTGTTTCGATACCGATAAAGACTTCCTGAAAACCTGCACGGACCATCAACTCCATGAGCCGGGTATCACCTGCGAGATCGATGGACGCTTCGGTATAAAAATAAAACGGGCGTCCATGTTGTTCCATCCAATCGATCAAGCCAGGAAGGACCACCCTTTTAAGCTTGCCTCGATCACCGATAAAATTGTCATCAACGATAAAAACGGCTCCCCCCCACCCCTGAACGCGCAAGCTATCCAGCTCGGCGATGAGCTGCGGAAGCTCTTTGGTGCGCGGTTTATGGCCAAACATTGCGGTGATATCACAAAATTCGCAGTCAAAAGGACATCCCCGCGAATACTGAATATTCATCGCGGCATATTTTTTGGTATCGATCAGATCCCAAAGCGGTGCGGGAGTTTCTCTCAGATCGGCCTTTTGCTCATCCACATAAACCCGTTGGGCTCTTCCACGCTCCAGGTCCTCCAGAAACCCGGGCAAGGTACATTCCGCCTCGCCCAGTACGAGATGATCCACCTCGGGAAAATCTTCGCGGCAACTCGTGAACAGGGGGCCGCCCGCAACACACTTGACGCCAAGCCGCAGGCAACGTGCGATGATCTCCTGAGCCGATTCCCTTTGGATATCCATGGCGCTGATGAAAACGTAGTCCGCCCACAGTAGATCACTGTCCTTAAGAGAACGGACATTCAAATCGACCAGCCTCTTGTTCCATGCATCAGGGAGCATTGCCGCCACTGTTAACAATCCCAGCGGCGGAAAGCTCGCTTTTTTTCCAATAAAACTCAAAGCGTACCGAAAACTCCAGAAAGTGTCTGGATAATGCGGATAGACGAGGAGAATTTTCACAGAGGTGCTCCTTCTTTCAATACCCTATGGAGAATTGCGGTTCGATGCATGAGGTGCATCTGCTACTTCTCCATGAATTTTCCTGTTTTTACAGGCTGTTGCTGTATTTTTCCCACTTCTTTCCCGGTGATTCTTTCGGCTTCCGACTCCTTATTTTCGCTATTCTTTCCAGCATCTTCCCTGACCTTGCCTTTTATCTGATAAAACGTCTTTTCTGTTAGATCCTTTGTGCTCGGTTTCATGGTGTACCTTCGGCTTAATTGGATATTTTTCGTGCTTCTCCGTGTTGCCCTTTCACGAGTCGGAGTGGTGACTCAGTACTTTCATTTCGCCTGGCTTACAATCGCTACGCCACCAGCAATCATACTGTTGGCACGAAGGGAGCCCTGTGCAAAAACAGGGAATATTGCCTTCTTTTTTCTGAATGATCCGAATCAACTCATCCTTTTTCATTGAGTCATGAACTACGCTCATTTTTTCTGCTATCTCTCTGATTTTTTTCATCTGCATGCCATTCACGCTCCTTTCGACTCTTAATTGTTCTGTCAGTGAACCATCTTCTGTTCGGTAGGCTCAGAGGCGAGTTCACCCAAATCCGGTGATCCCCCTGTGCACTCGCACCTTTCGTCGGACATGTGTATTATCGATGGGCGTGGCAGATAAATCTCAAAAGTGGTCCCCTGCCCCTGTGTACTGATAACATTGATGAATCCATTGTTCTGTTTGACAATACCGTGCACAATGGCTAACCCAAGGCCACTTCCTTGCCCCATCTCTTTGGTGGTAAAGAAAGGTTCAAACAGCTTGCTCATGGCATCGTGCGCAATACCGCAACCATTATCGCTCACAACAAGCACCACGTATTCGCCCGGCAAAAAATCTGGATGGACATTGTCCCCCTCATTCAGGGTCTTATTTCTCGTCTCAATCGTTATTTTCCCTGCCCCCCGAATGGCGTCACGGGCATTGGCGCAAAGGTTTGTTAAAATTTGTTCCATTTGAGAAATGTCCATTGCGACAGGCCACAAGCACTCCCCCGGAATCAATTCAAGGTCGATCGCCTTGCCAAACAGATGCCGCAAAGAGGTCTGCTGTTTTTCTACGGCTTTGTTGAGATCGAGGCCTTCGGTGGCGACAATCTGCATGCGGGCAAAAGAGAGTAACTGCCACGTGAGTTGGGCTGAACGATCGACCGCCTTGCCGATTTCCTGGAGATTATCAAAGAACGGCTGCCCAGGGACGGCATGTTCAAGAGCCATCTCCGCATGACCAAGAATAATCCCCAACATGTTGTTGAAATCATTAGCCACGCCGCCGGCGAGTCGTTCTATGGATTCCATCTTTTGCATCTGAGCCAGCTGATCCTTCAATTTTTGCCGCCCTTGCTCGGCCAATTTGCATGCAGTGATATCACTTAAGATAACGCGGCAGGTTGGCTGAGCACTGCCTTCGTAAAATATGGTTGCTTGCAACCTGGCCCAAAAGGGAGGATTGCCTGGGCGGAGCATACGCACTTCACTCACTTGCGGCGCATGGGTATCAAAAAGCTGCTTACGGTGGAGGTAGTACACATCCTGGTCTGCAGGAAAAATGAAGCGGCTCAATGGCAACCTGATCAACGTTTTTTTGGCCACGCCCAGTATGTCGGCAACGGTAGCGTTGGCCTCAATAATTATCCCGGTTTCGCTTTCGGTCAGATATCCCACCGGGGCATAATCATAGAGATCCGCCAGGCGCATCCGCGAAGATTCGATTTCTGCCTGGGCCAGACGCAACTCCTCATTCTGTATCTCCAGTTCAATCTGATGCACCCGTAGTTCATGAAACATCCGTTGTATTTGTTCGGGTGATTGCACGGTGAGGTGTTCAGATAAAGCGACATCTTCCTTTCGAATTCTTTCTTCCGCGATATTTCGTTTGCCGGAAGAATCAACGGAACGATACTTGGCGATGTTGGTCATAGAACTCCAATGGTCCTCGTGCGAAATTTGAACTCCGCGAGTTGATCGTTTACTGAGTGAGCTCCCTTGAATATCGCTGCAATCATTTAAAAAAGGGGGGGGTGACTGCATCGATCCTGGCCAAGGGAACTCTTTTTACTTGCCAGGAATATCGGTATAATTCCCTCCGGAGGAATATAGTTAGTGACTGAACGAAAACCGAAAAAGAAACGAACAAATAGCAAGATGCCCATCGGTTTCAATGTGAAGATTCTTGCGGTGACCAAGTGGCTTAAGTCATCTTTCAGAAAATTAAGGTGATACTATGGCAAAGCACTGTTTTGTGGTACTCCAATCAAAAAATCTTCATTTTTTAAAATTTTAGTTTTTCAATATAATTCTAGAAAGATAACTTGAGAAAATAAGTTTTCGTTCGAGCACTAGTTAATCTCTGCTGGTTTTGTTTGTTGCTGCCGCTGCAAAATAGCACGTTACAAAACGCCAAATGACCGCTTCACAGCTTTTCGCAAAAACGACAATTGCAGTAACCCCTCAACCCAGACAAGTCCGGCAACAAAGACATAGCCAGCAATTTTCCGGGAAGATGGCCTGAGCATTACGCCTATACATTCATTTCGCTTGCATGGTATAAGGCAAGATCAATGCCTTATTGTGCAAACCACTCGCACTTATAATTAACTTCAATATTCTTTAGTAGTTACACTAGAAAATATCGTTGATTTCTGATTAAAACCTCCGATAAATAGTGTTGAGCGTAACAGAAATGTTTCGTTACCATCGCGCAACATGTTATTCTCCACCTTTAGCCATCAGGCCCTTTGCTTCAAGAAAATGACAATCCGTCTTTTCAAAACAGTCGCACGTACAAGAAATACCAATCACAATGGTTTGGGACTGAGAGTACCGATATGACTGAACACACATCCGACAAAGATCAGCTTCATGAGCTGCGCCGACTTGCAGAGGAGCGCAAAAGGGATCATCCTCCCCAGGCTATGAGCGAGCTGGAGGTCCAGCAAATTATGCATGAATTGCAGGTACATCAGATTGAGCTGGAGATGCAAAACGAGGAACTCCGAGTGACTCAGGAGCAGTTGGGCGAATCACTGGAAAAATATACGGATCTCTTTGAATTTGCCCCGGTTGGCTACGTCACCTTGGATCCCAAAGGGCGTATAGTGGAAGCCAATCTCACCTTTGCCCGGCAGCTTGGCACCGAACGGGGAAGGTTGATCAACTCGAGCTTGGCGTTTTCCGTTATCGAGCCTGATAGACCAGCGTTTTGGGCGCACCTTGATCAGGTTTTTCAACGTCCCGAACGGCAAATCTGCGAGCTGCAACTAGAACAACCAAACGCCCCTAACCTGTATGTCCAGTTCAACAGTGTCCGTTCGCAAGCCGCCGACGGCAGATCACTCTGCCGGACTTCAATCACCGATATATCGGCCCAAATGGCTGTCAAAGAGGAGTTGATCAGCTTACAGAGTGTACTCGAACAGCGAGTTGCGACACGCACGTTTGAACTCAGTGAAAGCGAAAAAAAATTCAAAAAACTCTCCAAAGAATTCCAGACGCTCTTATACGCAATCAGCGACACCCTGATCCTCCTTTCTCCCAAAAAAGAAATACTCTGGATGAACAGTAACAAAACCTTGGAGCGGCAGAGAACCTCTTCCGATGTGGCGGAACAATACTGCTATAAGCTTTTGCATGGACATACCCCTTTCGCCATAGATTCTCCGATAACGCGATGTTTCCATTCGGCAAAAAATGAAGTCTCGGTGATCACCCATAATGGCGCGGTGCTCGACATTAGAGCCTTCCCCATACTCGAGGCGGACAGCGTCAGTAGTGTACTTCTGCTGGTGAGCGATATTACCGAAAAAATCACCATGCAGGCAGAGGCTATTCAGGCAGGGCATCTGGCTTCACTGGGCGAATTAGCCGCAGGAGTGGCACATGAAATCAACAACCCTATCACCGGCATTATCAACTACGGCCAAATACTGCTCAACGAGTGCGATCCCCAGAGCATGGAACAAGACATTGGCGCGCGCATTGTCAAGGAAGGAGAACGTGTCGGACGGATCGTCAAAACCCTGCTTTCCTTTGCACAACAGGACAGACGACAAAAAAAAAGGCGTACCAGCATTCCCGATGTTCTCGCCGAATCCATCGTTCTTACCCAGGCGCAAATCCGCAAGGAGGGAATCGACCTCAGAATATGCCTGGATGATGACCTGCCCCGGATCGAAGCGAACTTTCACCAGATCCAGCAGGTTTTCATCAACATCATCAACAATGCTCGGTATGCCTTGAATGAAAAGTATGCGGAACGGCACGAAAACAAACGCATTAAAATCACCGGCAAGGCCGTGATGATCCGAGATCGCCCGTTTGTGCGTATCATCTTTCACGACCAAGGAGTCGGCATTGACAAGGATCAACTGCCCATGCTGACCAAGCCTTTTTTTTCAACCAAACCGTTTGGCAAAGGAACTGGCCTGGGATTGAACATCACCAAAAAAATTATTGCAGATCATGACGGTCGCCTCGTCTTTGAGAGCGTCAAAGGGGATTTCACCCGGGTTATTATTGAATTACCGGTCCATCAAACCAAAACTGAGGCGGCAGCATGAGCGCAAGAATTCTGATCATCGACGATGAAGAATCGATCAGGTTTACCTTCGAACGATTTCTCAAGGCGGCCGGACATCTCGTCACTACAGCCGCAAGTTGCACCGAAGCCTTGACCAGATTGGATGACTCCAGCTTTGATGTGGTTTTTGCCGATATCATTTTGGAGGATGGAACTGGAATCGAGATTTTGCGGGCGATCAAGAGCAGAGGCCTCAGTTGCCCGGTCATCATGATCACCGGCGATCCAGGCGTGGAAACCGCTTCGGAGGCCCTTCGCCTTGGCGCATTTGATTACATCCCCAAGCCGGTCAATCAGGAATCACTGCTGTATACCACCAGAATTGCGTTGAAATTCAAGAGCATTCACGAAGAAAAAGAACGATACCGCGCTAATCTCGAGGCAATCTTCAGAAGCGTCAACGATGCAATCATAACCGTTGACCAACAGGCGGTGGTCATTGCGCTCAATGAGGCTGCAATGCACCTCTGTGGTGCTCTGCAAAATGACATTGGTCAGCCTTTCAGCGTCATCGCCGGTCGCTGCAAGGGCAGTTGCAGTGAAATTCTTAATCAGGCTTTTCTCTCAAGTATTCCCATTGAGGCCCGACGTATCGAATGCAAGCAGGGAAAAGGCGCAACACGGATAATCAGCGTGCGAACCTCGCCTCTGCTTGATCTGCAGGGGATACCATCGGGCATGGTTATGGTGCTCCATGACGAGACCCATGTGGTTCACCTTGAAAACATACTCAAAGAACACCAACAGTTCCACCGCCTCGTCGGCAAGAGCGAGCCGATGCAGCAGGTGTACAGCCTTATCAAAGCCTTGGCCAATGTGCAAACCACGGTTCTCATCACCGGAGAAAGTGGGACGGGCAAAGAATTGGTGGCCGAGGCGCTGCATTTTGCAGGCGATCGCAGCCAGAAACCGCTGGTTAAGGTGAATTGTTCTGCTTTACCGGAAAGCCTGCTCGAGGCGGAACTCTTCGGACATGTCAAGGGAGCGTTCACCGGCGCCATCAGGGATAACGAAGGCCGCTTTCACAAAGCCGATGAAGGCTCCATATTCATCGATGAAATTGGCGACATCTCGCCCACCATTCAAGTTAAACTGTTGCGCGTTCTTGAGGAAAGCACGTTTGAACGGGTCGGTAGTTCAACCTCCACCAAGGTGAACGTACGCTTGATAGCGGCAACCAACAGGAATCTCCAGGAGAAGGTCAGGCTGGGCGAACTGCGGGAAGATCTGTATTATCGAATCAAGGTGGTTGAAATTCGTTTGCCGCCGTTACGGGAAAGACTTGAAGATCTGCCGCTGCTGATTGAACATTTTCGCCAAAAATTCAATCTGAAATTCAAGAAGAACATCGAAGCAATTTCCGCCGACGTATTGAAAGTCTTTAAAAAATATCGCTGGCCGGGTAATGTTCGCGAACTCGAGCACACCATGGAACACGCCTTTGTCCTCTGTAACCAGAACATTATTGCTTTCGATCATTTGCCGCTGGAATTCAAGCAGATTCCAGGAGTGCGCCGTTCTCCTCTTAAGACGACATCCGGCATTGATCCTCAAGAAACCCTGGATGCCCTGAATAAAGCCGCATGGAATAAAGCAAAAGCAGCCCGTTTATTGGGGATTGACCGGGTCACTCTCTACCGGAGGATTAAAAAATTCAATCTCATCGAAGAACCCCTTCGGCCCTAAAACCGTTGCGCAAAGTCCTTCAATAATTATCAACACTTTCGCTGCACGCAACACAAAATTCCCTGCCGGCCTCTGCCCGCCGCTCTCCTCGCCATCTCAACGCACTGTTTTTTGGAAATAAAAAAACAGCTGCGTTCAGCCACTCTGTCGGCATGAATATCGCTTAACAACTCCTACCAGACCGTTCTATTTTATTACCTACAAAACGGCCATTGAACATCTCTTACCCAAAGAGATTTCACCAGAGAGAAACGCTATTTTTCCGGGCAACATCGTTGTCAAGGAGTTGCAACCATGACCGGCAATCAGTTGGATACACTTATTGCTTTTGTGAATAAACTTAAAGAGTTGTTTCGCCTGCCAGTGATGAATCGCGCCCTGGTGGGTGGCATGAACATGCTTGCGCTCGTATTGGTCTTGGTTGTTATTTGCTACAACCTGTTGTTCGTCTACGTACAGCCGGATGAATACGGCATCAAAGTTGTCCGAATAGGAATGAATCGTGGTGTGCAGAAAGAGGTGTATCACGCGGGGTTGAGTTTTGTCCTCCCTTTTGGGCTCCAAGAAATGTATCTGCTCCCCAAAGGAATCCAGGTCTTGGAATTGACCAATTCCCCTGAAACGGCCGCTCGCGCCGCGCGCAAGGATCGGGCCGCACACATTCAGACCTCGGACGGTTTCTTCGTGGATGTCGATGTTTCCATGCTCTACCACATCAAAGACCCCTACCTGGTCTTCACAACCATTGGCCCCGGCAACCTTTTTGAAGATAACGGGATCATTCCCAAAGCGGAACCGGCCTTAAAAGAGACCTTGGGCAAACTGACAACGGAAGAATTTTACAACAGCCCCCTGCGAGTTCAAAAAGCGGAAGAGGCAAAGACGCGGTTAAACAGCGAGTTGAATGCAAAAGGCATCCAGGTGGATCAAGTTTTGGTTCGCTATTTCATCTACAGCCCGGAAATTCAGAAAAACATCGAGGAGAAAAAGCTCCAGGATCAGATGGTCTTTACCAACCAGTCGGCGGCACGAGCGGCCAAAGAGGAGGCGGGATTAAAGAAAATAATCCAGGAAGGCATGGTTATCGCCGCGGTTGAACTCGAAAAAGGCAAAGCCTATGTCACCCGCAAGATAGCCGAAAAAGACCTCTATGCGCGCAGCATCAAAGCGACCGCCAACCTGCAGGTCAAACTGGCAGAGGCAGAGAAGGTGCGGCTGAAAAACGAGGCCTTGCAAGGGACAGGTTCCGCGCGCATGGTCGCGCTCAAAATGGCTGATGTGTACAAAGGCCTGGATATTATCATCCTGCCCAGTGACGGCCCGCATGGAGTCAATCCCTTGAATCTGGAGAATACACTCCAACTTTTCGACGTTCGCAAGGAAGGCACCCCATGAAACAATTGTTTGCTTTGACGGTATTGGCCCTGGCCCTCTTCACGTTCACTGGTTGCACGCCCCACACCACCGGCCTGACAGAGGTTGGAGTCAGAACTCGCAAAGTGGCCTTCTGGGGACCGAAAGGGGTTGAAGATCGCATCTACCCACCGGGTGGCACCTATTTTTTTCTACCCTTTATCAACGACTGGAATGTGTTCGACACCAAACTGCAAAACCTGGAAATGACGTATTCAAAAACACGAGGGGATCGAAAAACCAGGGATGATTTGCTGTTTAAAACCATTGACGGCAATGACATCAGTCTTGATGTGATCATTGCCTATCGTATTGATGCGGCCAAGGCCCCCTATATTCTCCAATATGTGGCGCGAAATGACGAACGCCTGCGAGGGATTATCGTGCGGACGGTTGCCCGCAGTAAACCTCGGGATATTTTCGGTGAATTGAAAACCGAGGCCTTTTATGTGGCAGATGCTCGGGAGACCCAGTCCGATAAGGTGCGTGTGGCATTGCAGCAAATTTTAGGGCCCATGGGCATCATTATCGAGAAGGTGCTGACCAATGACTATCGCTTCAACGCTGAATACACCAAGGCCATTGAGGATAAAAAAGTCGCCGATCAGCAGGTGGAGAAAAACAAATCAGCGCAGCATGCCGCAACAGAGGAATACAAGCGCAAATTGGAAGAAGCCAAGGGAGAGGTCAACAAGATGGTGGCCGATGCCGATGGCGAATATCTCAAGGCCAAGATCGATGCCGATGTCTATCTGGAACAGCAAAAACTTTTAGCCCGGGCCATTACGGCCGAAGGTGTGGCCGAAGCCAATGGCATCCAGGAGATGAACAATGCCCTGGCCGGGTCGGGAGGCGAAGCCATCGTTAAATTGCGTATTGCCGAGGCCATGCAGGACAAGCGCATCATCCTCTTGCCGGTCTCCGAAGGCGGGATGAATCTCAAAACAACCGACATCAACCGTTTGATTGAAACACTCGGCGTGCAATCGCTCGCCCGTGAAAAATAAGAGAGTACGGCCACCTTGCAGGACAGGCGGTTGTACTTGAGACGTTAGGGTCGGGGGAAGAAAAAAGGATTCCAATAATTATTCCCGCGACCTTTAAACAAGGAAAAATACCATGCCGCAAGATTTGCAGAATAAACAGCCCGACTCTTTTGCCGACAGGCTTCGCAACGTGTTCAACCGCGGGGCTCCGCAAAACAAAAAAAATGACCAATCGCCCAAAGGCCCGTTCAATATCTGGCTTTCCCTGTTGGTCCTGCTTTCCTTTTTCTACCTCCAGCCCTATTTCTTTTCCACGAAGGTGGAATCAATACCCTATAGCCAATTCAAACAACTGCTTGCCGATGGCAAGGTAGCCGATCTGACCCTGAGCCCTGAAAATATCACCGGAACGCTGACAGAAACCCCAGCAAAGGAATTCACGACCATTCGCGTCAATGACCCCGGCCTGGTGAAGGCGTTGGATGAGCAAAAAGTGAGCTATTCCGGCTGGTACCAAAATAAATTTTTCAGCGGCCTGCTTGCCTGGATTATTCCTCTGGGTCTTTTTTTCCTCATTTGGCGTTTTACCCTGAAAAAAATGGGGCCCGGCATGGGCGCCATGTCTTTTGGCAAAAGCAAAGCTAAAATTTTTGCAGAGAGTGAGATCAAGGTCAGTTTTATGGATGTGGCCGGTATCGACGAGGCCCAGGAAGAACTCGAGGAAGTGGTTGAATTTTTAAGCACTCCGGAGAAAGCGCAAAAACTGGGCGGCAGGATACCCAAAGGGGTGCTGCTCGTTGGTCCCCCGGGCACCGGCAAGACCCTCCTGGCCAGAGCCGTTGCCGGCGAGGCCAAGGTGCCGTTCTTCAGCATCAGCGGCTCTGAATTTGTGGAAATGTTTGTCGGCGTGGGCGCTGCCCGTGTTCGCGATATGTTTGCCCAGGCTGCGGCTCAGGCACCCTGCATCATTTTTATCGATGAACTCGATGCCCTGGGAAAAGCGCGGGGGATGAATGTTATGGGAGGCCATGATGAACGGGAGCAAACTCTGAATCAACTGCTGGTGGAGATGGATGGATTCGATACCAACAAAGGGGTCATCATCATGGCGGCCACCAACCGACCGGAGATCCTCGACCCTGCCCTGCTCCGGCCGGGTCGGTTCGACCGTCAGGTCCTGGTGGATCGGCCGGATATCAATGGCCGGGAAGCTATCTTAAACATTCATTCTAAAAATGTGACATTGGGCCCTGAAGTGGATCTGCGTGAAATTGCCGGGCGCACCCCGGGATTTGTTGGAGCCGATCTGGCCAATATCATCAACGAAGCCGCATTGCTGGCAGCCAGAAATGAAAAAGAAGCAGTGGAGCCGACCGATTTTGACGAAGCCATTGACCGGGTGGTTGCGGGATTGCAAAAAAAGAACCGGGTGATGAACACTCTGGAAAAAGAGATTGTGGCCATCCATGAATCCGGGCACGCGATTGTGGCCGAGTCGGTTGAACATGCCGACCATGTCCATAAAGTTTCCATCATTCCCCGAGGGATTGCGGCCCTTGGATATACCCAGCAGCAACCCACCGAAGATCGTTATCTGATGACGCGCTCGGAACTGCTTGACCGTTTGGCCGTGCTCTTAGGTGGCCGAGTGGCAGAGGAACTGGTTTTCCAGGAAATATCGACCGGGGCTCAGAACGATCTGCAGCGGGCTTCGGATATTGCACGGGCCATGGTCACCGAATATGGGATGAGCGAAAGCCTGGGCCTGGTGAGCTATGAACGAGCGCGCCAATCCATGTTTCTTCCAGACAACTTCTCTTCCGGCAAAAATTACAGTGAGGCCAAAGCAGCGCAAATAGATGAAGAGGTTTCACGCCTTGTCGAGGAAAGCCATCAACGTGTGCGAACCATTCTTGCCAAGCGGCGCACCGTTCTCGATGAACTGGCGCTCCTTCTTGCCAAAAACGAAAGCGTACAGGGAGAGGAACTGAGAAAAATGCTGGAGGCGGACACACCCGAAACCCACGCATAAATCGCGGCGTGAAAATCAACGAACAGAGGGCAACGTTTCTGTTGCAGGCAACACTTTTCCCCTTTTGCCTTTCAAGGCAAAAACATTTATACAAGATCGAATAAACATCTGTTTTTATAATATAAATAACACTTACACAGGGCAACCATCCTGTCGGCACGGATCTTGATTAAAAAAGAGATGATTGCCGTTTCCATAAAAAGTCCATCACATGCAAAAAGATGCATTGAATGGCTTTTCCAAAACCGTCTAAAACCCTATGCAAAGAGGAGAGGATATGAGCACGAAAGAAGCCTACAAAGAAAAAATCCAAGCAGAATTGGACCTTGCCCAGGCACAACTTGCTGAATTCAAGGCAGAGCCAATCACTCTGACTGCCATCGAAAGGGTTCAACATATTAATCGCATTGAGGAACTTGAGCAGAAGGTTGAAGCTGCCAGGGCGCATTTGAAGCAACTGGATGAGGCACATGAGGATGTTTGGCACGAGATCAAAGAAGGTTTAGAAAATGCGTGGGTTGAGCTGCAAGACGAAATTCAAAAAGCGATTACCAAGAGCTAACCAATGGTTCCCGCTGGGGGCAATACTGTGCCGCCCAATACGCTGCACCAACCACCCAAAAGCATAAACCATTTTTTTGTCAATCGACCCGGCTCAATGGAGAAGATACGTGGCTGACATACTTGTGATCGACGATGAAGAATCTGTCAGGTACAGCTTCCACAGATTTCTCACTCTGGAGAACCATTCCGTCATCACGTCTTCATGCTATTGCAGTGCGTTATCACAGATGAACACACATTGTTTTGATCTCATTCTTGCTGATATTCACCTTCCGGACGGATGGGGAATAGACATTATAGACGAGGTGACACGGAGAAATCTGATGACACGGGTCATCATAATGACAGCATACCCCTGTAACGAAGCGATGAGGACGAGTTTTGGCATGGATGCAATCGATTATCTCTTAAAACCTCTCCGGCAGCAGGCGCTAATCTACAGTGTCAATAAAGCATTGACTCGCCTGTAGGAGTCGATTTATGCATCGCTATAAAATTACGTAAATATATAAATGATGGGTTCGCATACAGTCCATCTCTTCCTGAAGAAAGAGCTCAGTAAAAATAAATTCATACAATAAATAGTGTTTTTACGACGCCATCATAAATAATTTCACTGATAGTGGACTGAACATGCAATGAAACGACGTTGATTCCGTCTTTCATCTGAGTGGGCCGGAAAACTGGTTGGACCAAGGAGATTTCAGTATGAACATCCGCATTACGGCCATTCGTCATTTTGTGCTTTCACTACGAAGATACCTCGTAAAAAAAACACCGCTGGTACAATATGCCAACGGTGAGCCCCCCCTACGATCAGGATTGTTCAGCGCCGAGCAGATGGAGCATCATGGCAAGGCCTTGGCGATGTTGCACACCTTACAACACGGGCGTCCTCAAGACCGCCTTCTGAAACGGTTGGCTGATAACGAAAGTATCCTCCGCGGGGTCCGCGTTCTCCTGACGGAAGCAGTGCAAGCAAACCGAAGAATTGCTCCGGCAGGGGAATGGCTGCTTGATAACTTTTATTTGATCGAGGAGCAAATGCAAACGGCAAAACGGCACCTACCCAAAGGGTATAGCCGCGAACTGCCGCACCTGCACAATGGCCAATCGGCCGAACTCCCTCGTGTTTACGACATTGCCCTGGAGACGATCGCCCACGGGGATGGGCTGGTCGATCCGGAAAGTCTTAGCAGCTTTGTCAGCGCCTACCAGACCGTCACCATTCTCACCTTTGGCGAACTCTGGGCAATCCCCATCATGCTCCGCCTGGCATTGGTCGAGAATCTTCGCCGGGTAGCCGTCCGGGTGGCCGCCGACAGAATCCATCGTAACCTTGCCAACACCTGGGCGGACCAGATGATCGAGGTCGCGGAGAAGGATCCCAAAAGTCTGATTCTGGTCATCGCCGACATGGCGCGGTCAAAGCCGAACCTGGTCAGTGCCTTTGTTGCCGAATGTGCGCGCCGCCTCCAGGGACAAAGCCTGGATCTGGCCCTGCCGCTCACCTGGATTGAACAGCGCTTGGCCGAGTCCGGTCAAACAATTGAACAACTGGTGCGAGCGGAAAATCAGCAACAGGCCGCTGATCGGGTTTCCATCAGCAATACCATCAACAGCCTCCGATTTCTGGGGGCAATGGACTGGCGCATTTTTGTCGAGACCATGAGCATCGTCGAGCAGACCCTGCGTCAGGATCCCGGCGACGTCTACGACAAAATGGATTTTGCCACGCGTGATCGTTACCGCCATGCTGTGGAAGCAATTGCCAAAAAAAGTACCCGCTCGGAAAACGAGGTAGCACTCCAAGCCATTCAACTGGCTTGCGAAATCGCCAACAGTCAAGACGGCAACGCCCCTGCGGCCCATGTCGGCTTTTATCTGGTCGACAAGGGAAGGACGCAACTCGAGCAACAGGTTGGGGTGCATCAATCAACGCTTTCGACGTTGGCTTCAATCAGCCGCCGTTTCCCCTTGGCCCTGTATTGCGGCGGTATCCTGCTGTTGACGGCCATCTTTGCCTGGGTTTTGACGACCAGGGTCCATCACGCAGGCATGCACGGATGGATGTTCGGTCTCTTTCTCCTGCTTTCCGTGCTGGCCGGTAGCCATCTGGCCGTTGCCCTGGCAAACTGGCTAGTCACCTTGCTGGCAACGCCCCGTCCACTGCCACGCATGGATTTTTCCCTAGGGATCCCGCAGGAAATGCGGACCCTGGTCGTGGTACCGACGATGCTCACCAGTGAGGACAGCATCAGCACCTTGATCGAGGCCCTGGAAGTACGCTTCCTAGCCAATCAAGACCAACATCTTCATTATGGCCTGTTGACTGATTTTCGTGACGCCCTTGAGGAAACCTTACCGGAAGACGAACCACTGTTACAGCTGGCTCGGCAGGGTATCGAAGGATTGAACAGCAAATACCGCAATTCGGCTGGAGACACCTTCTTTCTCTTTCATCGCCCCCGCCGCTGGAATCCGCAGGAACGGATCTGGATGGGACATGAGCGCAAACGCGGCAAACTTGCCGACCTGAACTGGCTGCTGCGCGCCGGGCCGAATGTCGACCCCAAAGACCGTTTTTCATTTATTGTCGGCACAATAGACGTTCTCGCCACGGTTAAATACGTCATCACCCTGGACACGGATACGAAACTGGCCCGCGATTCGGCCTGGCAATTTATCGGTGCCTTGGCGCACCCACTGAATCGTGCCTGCTATGATCCGGACAAACAGCGGGTTGTTTCCGGCTACGGTATTCTCCAACCCCGAGTGGCGGTGAGCCTGTCCGTCGCCAACCGCTCTTTATATGCACGCCTGTGCGGCAGCGACTCCGGTATCGACCCTTATACACGCGCTGTGTCCGATGTCTATCAGGACCTGTTTGGCGAAGGCTCGTTCATCGGCAAGGGTATTTACGAGGTCGATACTTTTGAACAGGCGCTTGACGGGCGATTCCCGGATAACCGCATCCTCAGCCACGATCTCCTTGAGGGGTGTTATGCCCGTTCCGGACTTTTGAGCGATGTGCAACTCTACGAGGAGTACCCGTCGCACTACAGCGAGGATGTCAGTCGGCGGCACCGGTGGATTCGAGGCGATTGGCAGGTTGCGCAGTGGGCGACACCTATTGTTCCCTGTCTTGCCGGTAAATTTCGCAGGAATCCTCTCTCCATGCTGTCTCGCTGGAAAATCGGCGACAACCTGCGGCGCAGTCTCGTCCCGGCTGCCCTGACCCTGCTGTTACTGTTGGGATGGACCGTGTTGCCCATGGCCTGGTTCTGGACCGTGGCGGTGGTGGGGATTATCCTCATCCCCTCGCTGATCGCTTCAACCTGGCACGTGGTGCTCAAGCCTGCGGACATTTCCCTCCGGCAGCACCTCACCGCAGCGGCAATTTCGACCGGTCTTGGCCTGCTCCAGGGTCTGTTGACCCTCGCCTGCCTCCCCTTCGAGGCCTTTTATAGCCTTGATGCGATAGTACGCACCCTCTGGCGCTTGCTGATCTCCCACCGCGGGTTGCTCGAATGGAATCCCTCGAGCGGATCAGAATGCTGCCGCCAGACCACCCTCGCCGACTCGTGTCGAGCCATGGGAATCGCGCCGATTCTGGCCGCAACTGCGGTGTTGGTTCTGGGGTTCCTGCGGCCGTCCTCTTTGTGGTCGGCAACGCCCATCTTGCTTCTCTGGCTCTCTTCCCCAGTGGTTGCCTGGTGGACCGGCCGGTCGCCTGCTCCCCGACAAGCACGGCTCTTACCCGAGCAGACCGTCTTTCTCCACTCCATGGCCCGCAAAACCTGGGTGTTTTTCGAAACCTTTGTCGGACCGGAAGATTATTGGCTACCACCTGATAACTTCCAGGAACACCCCATTGCTGTCGTTGCGCATCGCACCTCTCCCACCAACATGGGATTATCGCTACTGGCCAACCTTTCGGCCTGCGATTTTGGTTATATTTCCCCGGGAAAATTAATCGAACGCACCACCAATGCCCTCTGCACCATGGAAAGCCTGGAAAGATACCGGGGGCATTTTTACAACTGGTACGACACCCAATCGCTTAAACCTTTGCTGCCCCTCTATATTTCCTCGGTTGACAGCGGCAATCTTGCCGGTCATCTGCTGGTTCTGCGACAAGGATTGCTTGGTCTTGCCGACGAAGTCATTCTCGGAAAACGTTTTTTTGAGGGCCTTGAGGATAGCCTCAACATTGCCTTGGAAACGGCAGCCCTCCTTCCTGCCACCGAGGCTCGGATTGCCTTACTGCATCAACAACTGGCGGCCGTCATTTATGCTCAACCTACCGACCTTGCTGCCCTACGCCTGCACCTTGCGACCTGGGCGCCTGCGGCAGAGGCAGCGATAAAGGGTGCAGAAGCTGGGAATGTGGAGAGCGAAAGCTCCCTGGCCTGGTGGATGCAGAGTTTTGTCCGTCAGTGCCACGATGGACTCGACGAGCTGTCATTGCTCGCGCCGTGGCTGGAGAATACGTCTATGCACCAGGGGACTGCGGCCTTGCCCGATCTCAACCGCATACCCACCTTGCGCCAACTGGCAGCGTTGGCCGACCAAATTCTGCCGTCTCTTGAAAGCCGCCTTGCGCTGGGGGAAAGCGCTGAGGAAACGGCCTGGCTGGAGCCGATCATCGCACACATCAAAGAAGCCAGTTGCCGCGCCGATGAACGAATTGCCACGCTTGAACGCTTGGCCCTCCAGGCAAACAAGATGGCGCAAATGGAATACGGTTTCCTTTTCGACACCTCGCGTCGGCTCCTGGCCATTGGCTACAACACCGGCGACCATCGCCAGGACGCAAGCTACTACGACCTCCTGGCGTCCGAGGCACGGTTTGCCAGTTTCGTTGCCATTGCCCAAGGTGGTTTGCCACAGGAAACCTGGTTTGCCTTAGGACGCCTATTGACCACCACCGGCTGCGGATCGGTGCTCCTCTCCTGGAGCGGATCGATGTTCGAATACCTGATGCCGCTTCTGGTGATGCCCACCTACGAGGATACGCTGCTTGACCAAACCTGTAGGGGCGCTGTTGCCAGCCAGATCGATTACGGACGAAAATCCGGAACACCATGGGGCGTTTCGGAATGCGGTTACAACGCCATTGATGCCCATCTCAACTATCAATATCGTGCCTTTGGTGTACCCGGCCTCGGACTCAAACGCGGCCTGGCTGAGGATCTGGTCATTGCGCCCTACGCTACTGCGCTGGCGCTGATGGTCGATCCCGAAAAAGCCTGCCTGAATCTCGAGCGGATGGCCGATATAGGCTTTATGGGACGATTCGGCTTCTACGAAGCGATCGATTATACACCTTCCCGTCTCCCCCGTGGGGTGGAAAACGTAGTGGTACGGTCTTTCATGGCCCACCATCAGGGAATGAGTCTGCTCTCGCTGGCGTACTTGCTGCTGGACCGGCCCATGCAAAAACGATTCGAGACCGAGCCCTTATTTCAGGCCACCCTGCTGTTGTTGCAGGAACGAATCCCCAAAGGGACCACCCTCTTTACCCATTCGACCGAGCTTGCCGCCTCCCAGGAAACGTCCACCACAGTGGATACGCCTATGCGGGTTTTCAACAGCCCGGACACACCGAATCCGGAGGTGCAACTGCTCTCCAACGGCAGATACCATGTGATGGTAACCAACGCCGGTGGCGGCTATAGCCGCTGGCAAGACTTGGCCGTCACCCGTTGGCGCGAAGACAGCACCTGCGACAACTGGGGATCTTTCTGTTACATCCGCGACGTTGCCAGCGGCACGTTCTGGTCAACAACCCATCAACCGGTGTTGCGGCAATCAGACGCTTTCGAGACGGTCTTTTCCGAAGAACGAGCTGAGTTCCGTTGCCGTCACGACGAAATGGATGCCTACACCGAAGTGGTGGTTTCCTCCGAGGATGATGTCGAAGTTCGCCGGATTACCCTGACCAATCGTTCGCGTAAACGCAAAACAATCGATGTCACCAGTTATGCCGAAGTCGTTCTGGCCCCGCCCGCAGGCGACGCGCTCCATCCGGCGTTCAGCAATCTCTTTGTTCAGACCGAGATCATCCGCGAACAGCGGGCCATTCTCTGCACGCGGCGACCGCGGTCCGTCAACGAACAAACGCCATGGATGTTCCATCTGATGGCCGTGCATGGCGCCGAAGTCGGCGATATTTCCTATGAAACCGACCGTCTGCGTTTCATCGGCCGGGGCAACACCGTGGCGTCCCCCCAGGCGATGAGCGGGAACGCTGATTTTTTCACCGGGGCTCTTTCCAACAGCGAAGGGTCGGTGCTCGATCCGATCGTCGCTATCCGCTACCGAATCATACTTCAGGCCGAAGAATCGGTAACGATCAACCTGGTTTCCGGCATCGGTGAAACCAGGGACGACGCCTTGCGCCTGGTGGAAAAACACCAGGATCGGCGACTGGCGGATCGTGTTTTTGATCTCGCCTGGACCCATGGCCAGGTCCTGCTCCGCCAATTCAATGCCTCGGAGGCTGATTCCCAACTCTATCGCCGCCTGGCCGGTTCAATCATCTACAACAACCCTACTCTACGGGCTGAACCAAGCCTTCTCATTAAAAATCGACGCGGCCAGTCCGGCCTCTGGGGCTACGCTATCTCCGGCGATTTGCCAATTGTGTTGCTGCAAATCGAAGATCCAGCCAATATCGAGTTAGTCCGACAATTGGTGCAAGCCCACGCCTACTGGCGCCTCAAAGGGCTGTCGGTCGACCTGGTAATTTGGAACGAAGACCGTGCCGGTTACCGGCAACTCCTCCATGATCAGATCATGGGGTTGATTGCCGCCGGTGTCGAAGCCAACGTCATTGATCGCCCCGGCGGTATTTTTGTCCGGCCCGGCGATCAGATAGCGGAAGAAGACCGTATCCTGATCCAAACCGTCGCCCGCGCCATTATTTCCGACAAACGTGGTTCGCTGGCGGAACAAATCAAAGGACGGAACGTGCTGGAAGCAACTGTCCCTGCCTTGATCCCGACCCGTACCCATCGCTCCGACCCCCTGCCTGTCGCGCCTAACCCCCGCCTCGACCTCTCGTTCTTCAACGGACTCGGCGGGTTTACCCCGGACGGTCGTGAATACGTCATTACCACCGCCCAGGGGCAGCTGACGCCGGCACCTTGGGTCAATGTCTTGGCCAATCCGCAATTCGGCACCATAATTTCCGAAAGTGGCCTAGCCTATACCTGGGCTGAGAATGCGCACGAATTCCGCCTGACGCCTTGGGCAAACGATCCGGTCTGCGATTCGACGGGAGAGGCGTTGTACCTCCGCGATGAAGAACGCGGCCATTTCTGGTCGCCCACGCCCCTTCCCTGTCGCGGCGCAACCCCTTACGCCACCCGACACGGATTCGGCTATAGCATCTTTGAACACACCGAACGCGGTATCAGCTCCGAACTGACCGTGTACGTGGCCCTGGACGCAGCGGTGAAATTTATGGTGCTCAAGGTGCGCAATGAGTCGGGACGGCACCGTCGGCTTTCGGCCACCGGCTATGTTGAGTGGGTGTTAGGCGATCTACGACCAAAGTCGACCATGCATGTGGTAACCGAGATCGATCCGGCCAGTGGAGCGCTCCTAGCGCGCAACCCCTACAATACAGAATTTAGTAACCGGACGGCCTTTTTCGCCGTCGATGACACCGTCCGCACCATGACTGGGGATCGAACGGAATTCCTTGGCCGCAACGGCACCCTGCAAGCACCCGCCGCCATGACCCGTACCCACCTTTCGGGCAGGGTCGGCGCGGCCCTTGATCCATGCGGCGCAATTCAAGTGAGCTTTGAGCTGGCCGCCGGGCAAGAGCGCGAAATAATTTTCAAGCTCGGTGTGGGCCATAACCTTGAGGAGGCCAACAATCTGGTACATCGTTTTCGCGGCCCAACTGCGGCACGCACTGCCCTTGATCTCGTCTGGCAGCACTGGAAACACACCCTGGGTGCGATACAAGTGGAAACCCCGGATCAATCCGTCAATGTGCTGGTCAACGGCTGGCTGCTCTATCAAATCCTATCCTGCCGTATGTGGGCGCGGAGTGCTACCTACCAATCAGGTGGAGCCTTTGGATTCCGTGATCAATTGCAGGATGTGATGGCACTGATCTATGCCAGGCCACATCTTGTGCGCGAACACCTGCTCTTGGCGGCATCCCATCAATTCCCGGAAGGCGATGTGCAACACTGGTGGCATCCGCCGCTGGATCGTGGTGTCCGCACCCGTTGCTCGGACGATTACCTCTGGTTGCCCCTGGTTGTCTCCTGCTATGTGCAAACCACTGGAGACACAGGTATACTTGATGAAGCAGTCCATTTTGTTTTGGGCCGCCCGGTCAAGGCGGATGAGGACTCGTATTACGACCTTCCCGGTCAATCGGAAGAAACGGCAAGTCTGTATGAACACTGTGTCCGCGCTATTGTCCACGGCCTCACCTTTGGTGAACATGGCCTGCCGCTTATCGGCTCCGGCGACTGGAACGACGGCATGGATCTGATTGGCATCCAAGGCAAGGGAGAAAGCGTATGGCTGGGCTTTTTCCTCTATGAAGTGCTGGAGCGATTCTCCGAAATCGCCCGGGCACGCGACGACATGGAGTTTGCAAAGAACTGCACGGAAGAGGCAATGGTGCTCCGCCGCAACATCAAGGAACATGGATGGGATGGCCAGTGGTACCGCCGTGCCTATTTTGACGACGGCACCCCCCTGGGATCGTCAAGCAATCCGGAATGCCAGATCGATTCGATTGCCCAAAGTTGGTCGGTCCTGTCCGGAGCCGGAGATCCAGAACGTTCGCACCAGGCAATGGAATCGTTGAATGAGCGCCTTGTTCGCCGTCAGGACCGGTTGATACAACTCCTTGATCCGCCTTTTGACACATCCGAGCTCCAGCCCGGTTACATCAAAGGGTATGTCCCCGGGGTCCGGGAAAATGGCGGCCAGTATACGCATGCGGCCATCTGGGCGACCATGGCCTTTGCCCGCTTGGGGGATCACCTTCGGGCCTGGGAACTCTTTGATTTGATCAACCCGATCCACCATGCGCGCTCGCCCGAAGAGATCGACATCTATAAGGTGGAACCCTACGTTGTTGCCGCCGACGTCTACGCGGTACCTCCCCATATCGGTCGTGGAGGCTGGACCTGGTATACGGGATCGGCTGCATGGATGTACCGCCTGCTGGTAGAATCCCTCCTCGGAGTTAAACTTGAGGTAAACATTCTCCGCTTTATCCCCTGCCTCCCTGCAGATTGGGGGGAATTTACTATGCACTACCGCTATCGTGAGACCCTCTACCACATCAGGATTATGCAAACAAAAACCGTGAGCGGCGCAATGCAAGTAACAGTGGATGGTCTTGAACAAAACGATGGCGCCATCCACCTGATTGATGATCACCAGGAACATGCGGTCGAGGTGAGGACACCGGTACCGACCGACAAAACAGAGGAAAATTTAGGAAAATAACTGTTCTACGGACACAGGATTTTTATCAAAAAAGGAGGAGGGATGAAAGGATCGCGCTGCTGAATATATTGGCACCACAAAAATCTGGCGCCTTATCCGATTCAGCCGGATGCATTCATGGCGGGTCCATCGTTGCAGATATAGACACGCATTACGCCTTCTGAGGTCTCGGTGGTTTGATGGCAGTCATCAGGAATCCGGCAGCTATCCCGGAGAGAGCGAGGCCGAAGAAAAGGGTGGTATAGCCGAAGCGGGCAATGAGTTGTCCGCCCAAAAACGGCCCCAGAAAAAAGCCGCCCTGCATCATGACCAGCAGCAAGTTTTGGTTCATGGCGCGGACCGAAGGGGGCGAAATATCAAACATGGCCGCGGCCTGAAGGGGCATGGCAATCCCCCAACCGAGACCGGAAAAAACAGCCAGTATAAAAAACATCCGGCTGGAGTGGCACAACGGGAGCAGCCCGTAACAGACGGCTACAGTAAACAATCCGGCAGCGCAGAGGAACACTTTACTATAGCGGTCGAACAACCAACCACCGAGCAGACGGATACCAATCATCGTCAGGGTGGCGATGGTAAAAAAGAGACTGGCGGAGGTAATCCCCACAGAGGTGGCAAATTGTTTGAGGTAAAAGAAAATGGCCGAATAACCGCAGAAAAAAAGCAGCGCCGAGGTGAGTAACAATAATACCGGTCGAGAACTCAAACTGGCCGCCATGCCGGCCATGCCAGGCGAACTTGCACTGTCAGGGGCTTCGGCCAACGGCCTAAGAGGAACCATGAGAACGACAACCGGCAGAAGTGCCGTCAGTGCCGCCACATCAAGCACGATGGCAAAAGATGACGGCGCGATGGCAAACAGATCAAAGAGCAGTGGAATAACCGCGTAAGGAATCAGGCGCACCAGCGAGACATAGCCAAAGGCACGTCCGCTCATTCCGGGAGGAATACAGGGGACAATCATGGTGATCAACGAAGCCAGGACGCATATAAAACCGGTCCCTTGCAACAGGCGTGCAACCACCAGCAACGATACAGTGGAGACATGCCCGACCATGAAAAGCGCGGCTGAAAAAAGGAGCGAACCGCCGAAAAGCCAGCGGCGGGCGTTGCCAATATGCACCAGAGGGGTAATCAGTGGCTGAACGATCAATGCCGCCAATCCATCGGCACTGAGTATGAACCCCACCATGGCTGGACGCACTCCCAATTGGCTGAGATACCCTGAAAACGAAAAAAAAGAGGCGGCAATGGCTGTAACCAGGGCAAACTGGAGATTGATCAGCAGAAAGCCAGGCGAGAACAGCGGGGAATGTTTAGGCACGAAGCCCCTCCAGAAAACGGACCAGGACGTTACCGGCCACGGTGCGTCGATAGTGCGCGGTGGCGCGAATGTCATCTATAGGAGAAACACCGCTGCGAACCATTGCCGCAGCATGGCGGAGAGTTTCGCTTTCAAGCCGGGCTCCGACCAACTCTTGTTCCAGTGCCGGGAGCCGTTTGACGGTAGGTGCGACACTTCCCCAGGCGAACCGCGCCTCTGCTATCGTGCCATCAATGGCAAGACGAACCTGTCCGGCGAAGCTGGTTACGGCGATGGCCAACGATCTGCGCCGCCCGACCTTTTCGAACGTTTGCCAGGGGAAGCAGGCATGGTGCGGCAGCTGAATACGAGTGACTATTTCGCCAACACCCAGCGAGATCTGCCCTGGGCCAAGGATAAATTTTTCTATCGGCATGCGGCGTATCCCTTGGCGCGCAGCGATTTCGACCTTCGCCCCGAGGACATAGAGCGGTGGCAACGAATCACCGGCCGGAGAGGCGGTGCAGATGTTGCCGCCGATGGTGGCCATGTTGCGAATGGCCGGACCGCCAACTTTCCGGGCGGCCAAGGCCAAGACCGGAACCTGCTCGCGGATAAGGGGATCGTTTATGATGCCGGAAAAAGTTACCGCAGCACCGATGGAAAGGGTTTCGCTTTCTTCGCGGATGCCGTGTACTTCGGGTATGGCATTGAGTGCGAGCAGAGGACGGTTATCCGGTTCGATGACGTTTCGCAGCCTGATCAGCAGGTCGGTACCGCCCGCAATGGGCAGGGCCTCTGGATACTGCTCCAACAAGACAAAAAACTCCTCCAGGCACGAGGGTGTCAGGACCGTTCTCATTTCCCCTCCCTGCAGCAGCGAATATCCGCAGCCGCCCGTTCGACGGCATCAACGATTTTGACATAGCCGGTACAGCGGCAGAGGTTACCCGAAAGGCCTTCTCGTATCGTGTCTCGCGAAGGGGCATCTTCATGCCGCAGCAGGGCTAAAGCTGCCATTTCCATGCCGGGAATGCAGAACCCGCACTGCACCGCGCCCTCCTCGACAAAGGCCTGTTGGAGCAAGACGCCGTCGGTATGTGCCGTCATCCCTTCCACGGTAGTGACCTCGGTTCCCGATAATTGTGCCGCCATCATCAGACAAGAGAGGCGGCTTTCACCATCCACCAAAACGGTGCAGGCCCCGCACTCACCGGTGCCGCAGCCTTCTTTGGTGCCGGTCAAGCCGAGATCCTCACGTAATAGATCCACAACCCGCAAGTCATCGGGGGCGTCTATTTCCATCTTTTTGCCATTAAGGGTAAATGTCAGGCGCATTGCTGTTTCTCCCATGCTTCCAAGATCCGTTCCGGCGTCAGCGGTGCTTGACAGATACGCATACAGCAGGCGTTGGCAACCCCATTAGCTACAGCCGGCAGCGGTCCGTTCAAGGCCACCTCCCCCACTCCTTTCATACCAAAGGGGCCCGTATGCTCATTTCCCTGGAAGGCGCACGAAAGCACCTCTGGCAGGTCAAGGGCGCCCGGGATGAGATAGGTCGCAAAATCGCCGCTCCTCACCGCGCCGCTCCTGGTCACCACCTCTTCCATCAGGGCATAACCGAGGCCCTGAGCTACGCCGCCCTGAACCTGCTGGTCGAACATGCAAGGATTGAGAACCGCGCCGCCATCGGTGGCCGCGAGGTAGTCACAGACCCGAATTGCACCGGTCACCAGGTCAACCTCAATGCGTACCAGATGGGCGCCGTAGGTGAAGATCACATGGGGAAAACCAATAAAAAAGCCCTTGGCCGTATCCGGGACTTCTTCACAGATCGGCGCCACAAACTGACTGATGCAGACGCGGTCTTCCTGTGGCATGAACGCGGCCAGTTGTTGCAAGGGCATTTCCCGTTCACTCGGCGGATGGATTACCTTGCCGGGGACGAGTTGCAGATCTTTGTCATTATCGAGAAAAAAGATCATACCGGCGCGATTGATCAGGCGGGCTTTCAGTTCTTCACAGGCCTTGACCAGGGCATTGCCGAAGGTATAGGTGGTGCGGCCTGCCGACGAGGAGCCGGAAGGATAGGCAGTGGTGGTATCCGGTTGGCGTAGTGTGAGATGGGAAGCATCCTGACCGAGAATTTGCCCGGCGATTTGCAAGAAGGCGCTTGCATTGCCTTGCCCCATATCCGTGACGGCATTATGGACGACGATCTCCCCTTGCGCGGAAAGTTCCACTTTGGCGATGGCCGCATCACGCACCTTACCGCCATAACCGGCCGCATTGAACACCGACGCCAGACCGACGCCGCGCCGAGTATGGGCCGGGGCTTGTCGCTTCCACGCCTCCCGATCCTGCCACAGTGGATGCGCACGGAGGATCTCCAGGCAGCCAACAATGCCGGTCGAGGTGGTCAGGCGCATTCCCACGCAGTTTGTGTCTCCATCCACCAGCCCATTGTGCAAACGCAATGCAAGCGGATCCATCCCCAGCTTGACGGCAAGCAGGTCCATCATCGATTCAAAGGCAAAGGTGGGTTGGCAGACACCAAAGGCCCGCATGGCACCGGCAATAGGATTGTTGGTAAAAACGCATTTTCCTTCGATCAGGGTGTGGGGGATTCGGTATGGGCCGCCGGCGTGCTCCATCCCCAGTTCCATCACCTCGCCACCGAGATGGGCATAGGCGCCGGTGTCATACACTAATTGGCAGCGGAGGGCGTGCAGCGTTCCGTTTGTTTTTGCCCCCAGTTGATAGCTGAGTTTGCAGGAATGACGTTTGTACCCAGCCATAAAACTTTCCTCGCGATCCCACTGCATCTTGACCGGACGCCCCTCGGCGTGCAACGCGGCAAGAGCCAGTAGGCACTGGACCGTGGCCCCATCTTTGCCGCCGAAACCGCCGCCTAGATTGGGGCTGACAATGCGGATCATATCGAAAGGGATTCCCAGTGCATTACCGATCTCGAAACGGTCGCGGAACGGAGATTGAGTGGAAACGGTCAGACTGATACCGCCGTCCTCCTCCAGCCGGGCAACGCCGTTTTCAGTCTCAAGAAAGGCATGAGCCTGCATCGGAGTGAAAAACTCACCCGTCACCACGACATCGCATTCCGTAAGGGCAAAAACGGCATCGCCTTTACGAATTTCGGCCGCCATCAGGAGATTGTGGGGAAAGTCTTGGTGCAACTGCACCGCCTCGTCTGCCAGCGCCGTCTCCGGATCAAAGACACCCGGTAACGGTTGGATGGTCACCCGCACCTGTTTCATTGCCAGTCGCAACGCTTCCCGCGATTCAGCCAGCACCAAGGCCACCGCATCGCCAGGATAGAGGATGCGATCATCCGCCAGCACCGGCATGTCTTTATGGATAATACCGTGGCGGTTGGGGCCAGGTACATCTTTGGAGGTCAACACCTTGAGCACCCCGGGCACGGTCAATGCGGTCGAAAAATCAACGGATTGCAGTCGGCCATGGGAGATTCC
>JAQUEZ010000247.1 GCA_028684915.1 Desulfobulbus sp. | reverse complement strand
GGGGCTATCAGCGCCATCTCCCGCCACAGGGAGAGTTCAGGATTGCTCGCTACACTATCGGTTCCCAAGGCTGGTAAAATCCCAGCTTCAAGGAATCGGGCAACCGGGGCTTTACCCACCTGTAAAAACTGGTTGCTCCCCGGGCAGAGACAGACTTTTGCCCCCTCTCCGCTCAAAATGCGAATTTCTTCGTCATCGAGATGCACTGCATGTACGCAGAGCGTTCGTTCATCAATGACTCCCAATCCATGCAGATAGCGGATTGAACCCGGATCGCCTGGTGCTTGAAACGATCCATCCCAAAAGCCACGGGTTCGCACAAAATCAACCATCTCTCCCCTCCCCTCTGATAACATCTCTCTTTCGGCCAAGGGTTCAGCCACGTGGATGGGAAAAATATGTTTCAGGGATCGTGCGCGGTTTTTAAGCGCTTGAATGAGCTGGGGATGGGTTGAATAGGGAGCATGGGCGGCACAGCAAACCGATTCAGGCTCCGCGTTGAGCCGCTGCAGATTTTTTTCCAAGGTAAAGGCAGCTAACCCCAGATATTCTTTGTGAGGCAGAAGTCGCCCTCCAAACTCGCTCATCAACTGCTGACTCAGGCTGGTATTGCCTATATCCAAAAGAACGCTGACCCCCTGCTGATACTGACACTCGGCAACCCGTCGTGCAGCCTCTTCGATTTCCGCTCCGCTTATACCAAGATTGTCCCGGAGATAGAGAAGCTGCACAATCCAACCGGTGAAGGTTGTCGTGAGCGGTTTGGTCGCCAGTTCGGCAAGATGTGAGAGTTCTAAATGAATATGAGCATTGATCAGCGCTGGAGTCAGAACTGTCTGTGGATGGGGAATGTGTTCCGCCTGAGGAAATTGCTGCTGCAACGCCAGGAGTGAATCAACCGCCAGAATCCGGCCCTGTTCAACAACTACGCCTCCATCAACTACGATTTTCCCATCAACTGGAACCACCCAAGGGGCGCTATGGATCTGTTGGCCGGCCATCAAACCGGAGTGTAGTCCATCAGCCGCTGTTGAGGGGAAAAACCGGCATCACGGACCAAGCGACGGATTTCCTCCTCAGTGAGGCGAAAGTGGACACCGGCCGCTGCCACCACGTTTTCCTCAATCATAGTCGAACCAAAATCATTCGCGCCGAAAAAAAGAGAGAGCTGGGCAATTTTAGGGCCTTGCGTCACCCACGAGGCTTGAATATTGCGTATATTGTCAAGAAATATTCGACTCAGCGCCAGCATGCGTAAATAGGTAACCGCCGTGGTTTTTTCGATCTTTCGGGCTGCGGCCAGGGGGGTGTAGTCGGGTTGGAAGGGCCAGGGAATAAATGCTGTGAAGCCGCCGGTCCGGTCTTGCAGGTCACGGACCCGTTGCAGGTGCTCTAGTCGCTCTTCCATGGTTTCGATATGGCCAAACATCATGGTGGCTGTGGTGCGAAGGCCAAGGCGATGAGCCTCTTCCATGACACCTATCCATTGATCGGCACTGCATTTCCGCGGTGCCAGTTCGTTGCGCACTCGATCACAGAGTATTTCTGCACCACCGCCGGGAATGGAATTCAAGCCCGCGTCAACCAACCGTTTGAGCACTTTGGTAATGGATAATCCGGAAATTTGCGCGAAATGGTACACTTCTGGAGGGGAAAATCCATGGATATGGATACCAGTTGATTTCATGAACCGGAGCATATCCTCATAAAACTCTAGGGGTTTATCCGGGTGCAACCCGCCCTGCAAAAGAATCTGCGTGCCACCGAGCGCCTGCGTCTCACGAATTTTCTCCGCCAACTCTTCCCGGCTGAGTACCTTGCCGGTCGCGTCTTCGGGAGCTTTAAAAAAAGCGCAGAATTTACAAGCTGATACACAGATATCGGTATAATTGATATTCCGGTCGATGACATAGCTCACCACCGGTTCCGGGTGCATTCGCCGGCGAATGCTATCTGCCAGAAACCCTAATTGATGCAGATCCGCCTCGCGCTCAAGCTTGAGAAAGTCCTCGCCGTCAAGCCGCTCCCCTGCCTCTATTTTAGCTGTAATCGCTTGCATGATCAGAAGGTGGCTAAGACGTTATAGAGAGTATCACGCTGAACAGGCTGCCTTCCGGCTTCCTGGATAAGGCGGATCAGGGTACGATGACCAAGTGCTTGTTCGGTTTCAGCGCCGGCCATGTGCGTGATCACTTCTTCCTTAACCGTTCCATCCATGTCATCGGCGCCAAAGGATAATGCGATCTGCGCCAACTTGGGGCCGATCATGACCCAATAGGCCTTGATGTGAGGAAAATTATCGAGCATCAACCGACTGACCGCAATATTCTTCAAATCATTGATGCCGGTGGTGTTGGAATGTTCGGCCATGGCCGTATTTTTGGGATGAAAAGCCAGGGGAATAAAGGCAAGAAACCCGCCGGTCTCATCCTGGGTTCGCCTCAGAGCATCCAGATGTTCCAACCGCTCCGCAATGGTTTCAATGTGCCCATACAGCATGGTAGCGTTGGTTTTCAACCCTTTCCGGTGTGCAGTTTTTGCCACCTCAATCCAACCATCACCAGGCAATTTTCGTTCACAGGTGAGTTGACGGATACGCGGGCTGAAGACTTCGGCCCCACCACCGGGCAGTGAGCCAAGCCCGGCTTCGATGAGATCATCAAGCGCCTGGTCTACCGGTTTACCGGCTAGCTGGGCCAAATGATAAATTTCCACACAGGTGAAAGCCTGAATATGCACATCAGGCCGTACGTCTTTAATGCCGCGCAATAGATCCAAATAGTAGGAAAAAGGCAGATCCGGATGAATGCCGCCCACCATGTGAATTTCACTGATCGGCTCGTCTAAGCGCTGACGAACTTTTTCCTTTACCTCGTCCACGCTCATTTCATAGGCCAGGGGATGGCCTTTTTCTCGGCCAAAGGCACAGAATTTACAGAGGTTGGTGCAGATATTGGAATAGTTGATGTGTTGGTTGTAAATAAAATAGGCTTTGTTGCCATTTTTTCGTTCACGAACGATATTGGCAAGCGCTCCGAGAGCGAGAATATTTGGATGCTGATACAGATGTTCCCCATCTTCCAAGGATAACCGTTCACCTTCGCGAACCTTGGCAAGAATTCGGCCAAGTCCTGCCTGCTCAATATATGCATCCATTACTGTCTGCTCCCAGATTTGTAGATGAAAACGCCGGGTTCAGGAAAGATTTTTCCGGAGGATCCGGTTTTCACGTGTTGGTAGTGGCTGGGTAATCTGATCCAGCTCTCCTGTTAAAAACAAAGAAGCCCCTTTTAATGCAAGGGGCTTCAAAAAATACGAAATATTGGTTTCTTTAATCAAGAAAGAAGCGTAATTTTTCCCTGCGGCTTGAATGCCGCAAACGATTGAGCGCCTTCTTCTCGATCTGGCGGATACGCTCCCGGGAAACGTTGAATCGTTTTCCGATTTCCTCGAGTGTATACTCGGCTTTTTCGCCAATGCCAAATCGTAAGCGAATGATTTTCTCCTCACGCTCGGTCAAGGTGGAAAGCACCTCGGTCACCCGATGTGCCAACTCCCGATTCTGGACTGCGTCGTAAGGAGATTCGGACTCCTGATTTTCAAGAAAATCACCGAGCGTCGAATCATCATCGCCCACGGGTGTCTCTAACGAAATTGGTTCACGCGAGGCTTCAAGGATGGCCAGGATCTTATCCATGGGCAAATCGGTCATCTTGGAGATCTCAGCCGGTGTCGGTTCGCGGCCCAACTCTTTTAACAGCGAGTAAAACGCTTTAAAGAATTGGCTACGTAACTCGAGGAAATGCACCGGTAAACGGATAGTCCGCGTTTTATCCAAAATGGCCCGGGTGATAGCCTGGCGAATCCACCATGAAGCGTAGGTGGAAAATTTATTTCCTTTCTTGTAATCGAAACGAAAAACAGCCCGCATCAGGCCCAGGTTGCCTTCCTGGATCAGGTCGGCCAAGGTTAAGCCCTGATGCATGTATCGTTTGGCAATAGAAACGACCAATCGGAGATTAGCCCGGATCATGGAATCCTTGGCAAATTCTATCGATCGGTTATAGGCTTCGATTTTGGTGGCAAGCTCGAACAGTTCCCTTATGTCCTGGTAATTGCGGTTGGCGATATTGACGCAATGCCGCATGTAGTTGAGCTGCTGCTTCTTGGGCTTCAGCGTCGGATCACGACGCTGCCAAAGGTCGATCCTGTCGACCAACATTTTGATTTCGGGTACGCCTGAGGTATCCTCACGGATAGCCTCAATGATGGCGTCAAACCCTTCACGTATCGTCTTGGAATACTTTGCTTCTTCCTCGGGAGTCAGCAGGTCGAACTGCCCCATCTCCCTGAGATACGTGGTAGTGGTTTCCTCCGATTCGTGTTCTTCGCTATCAGGCAAGGTATCGGAGGAACCATCGTCCTCGCCATTCTTCTTTCCAGTCCATTCTTCTCCGGAAAGTGTTTTTCTCTTCCCAGAGTCTTCTTGGGTCACGATTTCAATATTGTTTTCCCCAAGAAAATCAAATAACTCTTCGATAGCTCCCGGATCTTTCACCTGGTCGGGGAGGAGTTCGTTGAGATGCTGAAATGTTATGCAGCCTTCATCCTTTCCGGCCTCAAGAAGGTCATTTTTTATACCAGCGAGCACCAGCCTTCTCCTTTAGTCTGTGCATAACGCACATAGTGTTTCAGGGTCAAAAAGAATATTATAGTCTACTCTCTGAAGAAATAAATGCAATCGAAGAGTGTATTTCATGCGAAAAAAATGTACACAGGTGTATAATGATCACAAAAACGGTTGCACGAAACACGCAAAGGCATGAGAGCACGCAGGGCATAGTTTCTTAGCAGGAGTTGACACGTGGATAGTTATACATCGGTAAACATTCTCAGGCAAAGATCAAGTGGTATTTTACTTCCACTTTTTTCACTTCCCGGGCCCAATGGTATTGGCGAAATTGGCCCGGAGGCGTTTGCCTTCATTGATTTTCTTAAAAAAGCGCAACAAAGGTGTTGGCAAATCCTGCCCGTTGGTCCTACCTCGCCAATATTTGGCAACTCACCCTACATGAGTCCTTCGGCGTTTGCCGGATCACCGCTGTTTATCGCCACCCAGTTTTTGCAACAGCAGGGACTATTGCACGCCGATGAAATTCCATGCACGATATTTTCTCCCTATCAGGTTGATTATGCGCAGGTAAACATCTTTAAACAGAGCGTTCTACAAACAGCGTGGCAGCGTTTCAGCGCTACTCCTTCACACAATGCAATACTGCAACAGTTTGGCATCCAACACCCCTGGGCCCGGGATTATGCCTTATTTTCGGCACTGAAGTCTCACTATAACGATAAACCCTGGTATGAGTGGCCCACTGATATTCGCCAACACCAGTCCGGCGCCTGCCAGAGGGCGAACGACGAGCTGCAAGCGGAGTATAATTTTTATCTGTTTACTCAGTTTCAGTTTTTTAGCCAGTGGCAGCAACTCCATCAATACGCACAGAAACAAGGTGTACAACTCATTGGGGATCTCCCTATTTATGTCGCCCTAGACAGTGTTGACGTTTGGGCAAATCAGGCAATATTTCAGCTGGATACGACGACAAGTTTACCTACCCAAGTCGCCGGGGTGCCACCAGATTATTTCAGTACCACCGGCCAACGCTGGGGTAATCCACTTTATCAGTGGACGACGAAAAACAATACGGTTCAACAGCAACTATGGCTATGGTGGGAGCAGCGTTTACGCCATAACTTTTCCATGGTCGATATACTGCGCATTGATCACTTTCGTGGTTTTGAGTCCTACTGGTCCGTACCTGCTGAGGAGGAAACGGCTATCAATGGTTGCTGGAAACCAGGGCCGGGGCAGGCTTTTTTCGAGTCTATGCAAAACCGCTTAGGACAGATGCCGATTATCGCCGAGGACTTGGGGATTATTACCCCTGAGGTTGAACAGCTGCGGGACAATCTTCGCTTTCCGGGAATGAAAGTGTTGCTTTTCGCCTTTGACGGGAATTCGAAAAATAGCTATCTCCCTTATAATATAGTGAAAGAAAGCGTCATTTACACCGGTACCCACGATAACGACACAGCGGTCGGCTGGTACCTGAGTCCGGACGTGACAGCTCAGGCCAAGCAAAGAGCCAAACGGTTTGCCAACGTCTACGATGACAATGCGGGCTCTTTTCACCGGGAGTTGATGCACCTGGCTCTTGCCTCACCGGCCAACCTGGCCATCCTGCCGATGCAGGATGTACTCGGTTTTGGCAACGACTGCCGCATGAACACTCCAGGAACAACCACGGGGAATTGGCAGTGGCGCTTGGCCGATTCTTTCCTCACTGAGGAAATTTCCTCCTGGCTTGGAGAGCAAGTCGAGCTTTTTGGCCGGATACCACCGTTGCCTGCTCAAGTCTCCATATCGCCAGAACAGCCCGATACGCTTTAAGCGGGCTGCCCCCTGATTAGGAATAAATCAAGACAATTGTCTCCTGGTTAAAGGATATTCTTAAACGGCCTCCATGGTTTCTTCCGTAAACCTCCCACCCCTGCTCCCCTTTAATTTCGCAGTGCAGGCATTGGGGAGAATGGATCTTGCGAAGGCTATCAAACCAACAGATGAGGGTGAACTCTTCGTTTTCCCGAGCAGCCAGACAGTCACCAAGACTTCTCGCTAGGGAAAAATCTAAAAATTCTCTTTGTATCTCCATCGCTATTTTCCGCATATTCACTCCTTATCACAAAGTTCGCCAATTCAAGATCTATTAAGCTGCCCTCTTTGAATCCGCCAGCCGATAAAGCGCTGGTCATCTTAGAAAAGACGCTTCAGCTGGCACCTACTTTTCTAGGGGCAAGGCGTTATAAAGGTGTTGAAACGATCATCTTTTTATCGCGGAATATCAGTATGTTAACCACAAAATCGTTTTTCACCATTTTGACAGTTAACTTTCCAATTTTTCGATGTTTTTACCAATACTTTTCAACGCCCTTTTTATGCTTCGAAATTTATTCAGGCTTTGGGTGAGCAGATAATGCCATAAACGATGGCCAAAATTTTGAAAATCACCGTATCGCTGGCGAACCGAGATCGCAAAACAAATTAATCGTGTTTGAATCAAGCAATATTATTTTTGATAACTATTATTCCTCTTTGTAACTTGTGCCCCATTTCGTTTATATTATCGCATTATCGGTACGTACCCCATGCACCCTGGGCCATCGAACCATTTTTTACAATTATGACCAAGGAGGAATGCTGTGAGGAAAAAAACGTTTTCATTATTAATGTGTTTGGCTCTTGGCCTGTTGGCTGGAGGCTGTGCAGGTAACAATCCGGAACAAAACGCGGTAAAACCAGCCGTACAGGTTGAAGCACACAATGAAAAAGGAACCTATTCAGGCGTAGTGGCTGGTGTTTCCGAACGAGCAAAAACGCTTTCCGTCACCATTGGCAAAGAAGACGAAGGCGGGAAAAAAGTGATGCTGCTAAAATTTGACAGCAATACCAAAGGGATGAACCAAGCAGCCAAAGGTAAACCGGTAAAGGTGAGCTATGAAAGACGTGGGACAGACCTGTTTGCCACCGAAGTGGAACTTAAAATTGCGAAACTTCCCCTTGGCATCACTGAAATTAAGACCGAGGAGTTGAATAAGCTTATCGAAGGCAAAAAAAGCCTTTTCTTGGTCGATTCGCGTCCCTTGGGTCGTTTCAACCAGGCCCATCTCCCGGGTGCCCATTCTATTCCTCTGCCGGAGCTTAAAAAGAAAAAAGCGGCATTATTGCCCAAAAACAAAAATCAGCGGCTTATCTTTTACTGTGGTGGCATCACCTGTCCCCTGTCCCCTGCTTCTGCGTCTATTGCCAAAGACCTGGGATACACCGATGTCCGTGTATATCATGAGGGCGAGCCGGTGTGGTCCAAAGCAAATCTTGCCACCTACTCCACCGCTGAATTTATCAAAAACGGCAATGTGGTGCTGATCGACATCCGCCCTAGTAGGGAAGCCATCAAGGGCCGCATCAAAGGGGCATATTCGGTGCCCTACGAGCTCCTTGAGGACAAACTCGACGATGTCCCCCGCAACGCGCCTATCGTGCTCTATGGAGACAAAGAGGTTTTGAATGCCGTAGTCGATGTACGTGATGAGGGGTTTAATTTTGTCTCGTTAGTGGAGGGCGGGTACAAAGGATGGGTAAAATCAGGCGGGGAGATCGAAAAAGGTCCGATTTACAACACCGAAATCAAATGGGTGAGAAAACTAGGTAAAGGTGAGATTTCTGTGGCAGAGTTCCGCAAGGCCGCCTCAGGAGAGGACAAGGATGTCATTATCGTTGACGCCCGGACTAAGGAAGAGGTAGCGGAACTGGGGAGCTTTAAAAATACGATCAACATCCCTCTGGATGAGATTCCTGCACGTATGAAGGAACTGCCTAAAGATAAAAAAATCTACGTCCACTGCTCCACCGGTGCCAGAGCCGACATGGCGTATAACGAGCTGATTAAAAACGGCTATAATGCTAAATTTCTGCTCTTGAACATCAAGGACGCCGCCTGCGACTGCGAAATTATCAGGCAATAACATCATTTCTTCAAGAATTCGTCCTATCAGGGCTGATCTGCTCCTGATAGGACGATCCTGTTACAATGATTGAAGCGATCACTGGGTACCGAATATGCGGTGTTATCGGCCTGTTTACGTACAGGTGTACGCTGCACAGGCCGATGCCTTGCACCTCCGGCACCCTGCAATCGTTTGTGCGCCAGGCAAAGCTCTGGTGCTCCTGGTGGCTGCAATGCCACCCGCGGTAATTGCCTGTTCACCGCGAAAT
>JAQUEZ010000246.1 GCA_028684915.1 Desulfobulbus sp. | reverse complement strand
CCAGACGCTCCAGGGCCGCTTCCCGGTTTTTTTCCAGGCTGCGGAACTCCTGGGCCTTGATCACCAGCACGCCGTCGTCGGTCAACCGCTGGTCGCGCAGGCTCAATAGCCGGATTTTATACTGTTCCGGCAGGCTCGACCGGCGGACGTCAAAACGCAGATGCACCGCATTGGAGACCTTGTTGACGTTTTGGCCGCCCGAGCCCTGGGCGCGGATGGCGGACAATTCGACCTCTGCGGCGTCGATGGTCAGGGTCGGGGTGATGTGGATTTCGGGCATAAGTTAGATCTCCCTCTTGTTTAATTTTTCCTGGGCGAGCAGGCCCGCCAGTTCTCGCTCAAATCTTTCATCGAGAACTATGGGTTCTTGCTCCAGCCATTTGCCGCTGGTGACGAGGTCTTGCGGCAGAAGCGCCAGGTCGCCGTCGGGATGGTCCCATTGTCGTCCGTCAGCCGGTAGGGCGTGGGCATAAGTGGGCTCATATTCCCTCCAGAAAGTGGGGACAAAAAGGCGGATTGTTGTGTCGTGCCGGTGGAGGAGATGGAGGTAAATGTCGAGTCCCTCCGGATCAAGATCCCCGAAATGAAATCGACGGCTGGTTGGAGCAAACAGACGCATAAATTGGCAGCTTAAAGGCGTGTTCCAGCCGGGTTGATGGATGAGGAGCAGTTCTTCTGGTTTGGGCATGTCCACGAAAGTCCCGAGGTTTTCCACAGTCATGATCGCCCTGGGGAGGACGCCACCGGGTTGCACTCCATCAAGGAGGGCCCGCTCCGGAAGAATGATTTCTCCGGCCGCTGCCATCCAGTCGTCACTGGGAAGGCTGTGAGCTCCTCGGCATAAGAGCAGTCCTTGATTGGTGCGCAGGCGCAGAACCCCGTCCATGGTCAGGGTCAGGTTCGGCGGTGGCGTGGCATTGGCTCCCCGGCTCTTGGAATGGGCGCAGGCTATCGCGCAATAGGTTTTGCGGTGCAGTCTGAGCGGCAGTAACGGCGTTGGTCTGCTTTGCCGCGTCAGTTGCCGTAACCCCTCGGCGGATGCCTCCAGCCCCGCATCGTCGAGACAGTGCAAGGTTTCCTGCCAGGAAGGCCAGACAGACTCCAGCAGTCCCGGAATGCTGGCCCGGCCGAAATCGTTGATCTCCAGCTCGTCTCTTCGGGGCGATTGGGTGACCCATCCCGAAGCAAGAAGGTGCTGCGCCAGCGGTTTGATTGTTTTGGTTTGTTTGAGCAGACCCTGCCGCCACAGTCTGAGCAACGCGGCGCGGTATTCAGGATTTTTCCAGTCCATGCTTTTTTGCTCATACCCGATGGAACAATTGTTTTTTGAGAAAACGGCTCATACTTCAGCTTTCTCCCCCGTGAAGCGCCGACCGCGCACGACTACCTCTTCCTCATTATGGACGTCAAGAACCCGCACCAGTCGATAGGCGGTTCCACGTCTGGCCCTATCTGCGGCAGGGGCTGCCACCAGAAGCTGCATGTCCATGCGGTCGCAGAGTTCGGCCAGGGCATCCAGTGAACGGGGACTGAGCCGGGCCGCCTCGTCTAGAAAGAGAAAACGAAGGCTGCCGCCATCCCTTTTGCCCCGCAACAGAGCGGATTGGGTTTCCCAGGCGTCCAGGATAACCATGAGCACGGCGGTGCCGACCCCTATGGATTCTCCGGTGGAGATGGTGCCGGAGGAGGCTGGGGACCATTTTTCTGAGCCGTGACGGCGGATTTCAATGCGCAACTGAACATATTCCCGATAATCCAGCAATTGATCGCCCTTAACTTGGCCGCCACCCACTTGGCGGTACAACTCGACTAGGGCTTCTTCCAGGGGCAGTCGGGAATCAAAGAGGCTCATCTGTTTCTTCAGGCTCTCTAGCAGCCGATGCATGGCTTCTACCCGCGTCAGTTGAATGCGAATGCCGGTAATGGTTCCGAAGTGTACCGTGGCCAACCCCTTGTTCAACCTTTGCATCTGATATTCTTCCCGCCGGATTCTTGTGCGGATAGAGTTGGCCACGGTGTCGGTGCCATGGCGGAGTTGGTTTTCCTGATCCTCGAGACGGCCACGCAGGCGGTGTAAATGTTCCTTGATCTGATGGAGGGCCAACTCCGGATCGTCGGCCTGACTGATGTCGCGGGGGATGGACCGTTCAAGAAAGCGACGGATCATGAACCAGACGGTGAGGGTTTGCAGGCCGCGCCGCATGTCTGCGTCCCGGAATTCGATCACCTGTTCGACCTCCCGCCAGAGTGATTTTCCATCGGGAACTTCGTGGAGGATCCTTTTCAACTCACCCTGGTATCCGGAGGATTCTTGGAAGGCGGCGGGGTGGCCTTTTGGGTCATACGCTCGCACCGTCGGGCCGTCCATGAGCCGATCCAGGCAATGTTGCCGTAGCGCATCACGGCGCAGATGCATCCAGTGCCGCCAGTGGGGTCGCAGGTCCGAGAGGGCCTTTCTTCGGCCGTCTCGTGCATGCTCGACTTCCTTTGCCGCAAATTCCACATCCTTGCCGGCCCCAATCAGGTCGTTGTTGATCCTTCGTTCCGAGGCTGTCGCGGTATCCAGGCGTTTTTTTGTTTCCTCCTCCAGCCGGGCCGCCTCTTCCAGGCTTTGCTGGCTTCCCTCTTCACCGGTGCTGGTCAGTTCTTCTCGGAGGCTTTCGAGTCGTTTGCCATATTCCAGAAGCGCGGCCCGAGCGTCCTCGAAAGCCTTGCGGGCCGTTTCGAGGAGTGGAGCAACCTGTTCAACCTCCCTTTTGGCCGCCGTCCATGCCAGATCCACCCGGTCCAGATCCTTTTTCAGGGCATCGAGGGCGCTCCCTTGTTGCGTCAAAAGTATTTCCTGATCGCGATAGGCGAAATAGGAAAGCCGATCAACGACCATGGTCAAAAGTTCCTTGCCTTTCATCCAATAGGTCAACTCGTCGTCAGCCCGCGCCAATGTCTCATTGATCGTTTCAACCGCCTCGGGCCGGGGAGGGGGAGATGACAAATAGTGCTGGCTAGCCCGCACGATCTCCAGATCTGGCTGCAGTGTTTCGAGTCGTTGTTGCAAGAGCAGGCTGTCCTTTCGCTGCTGGTGCAGATTCTTCAGTTCCTCCGCCCAGTCCCGGTCATCAAGCAGATCAGCGTCTGGCAGGCAGTCGTTGAATATTCGTAGCAGGGTCTGGACCGCGCCACGACGATGTTCGCTCTCGCCGGCGCGATGCTTGGCGTCAAGTTCCTCTTCTTTTACCTCCTTTAACCGGATTGTCAGCCGGTTTAAGGCTTCGGTTGGATCGGGGGCGCCCAAGAAATTCCAGTGGCGGGAGAGTTGATCCAGTATCTTTTTTCCTTCTAGAAGCCACGCTTCGCGGTCGCGCTTTATCTCCCTTGTAGTGTCGAGTTGTTCCATACGGATTTCGAGGCGTTTGATTTCGCTCTCCCGTGCGGCCCGTCCCACCACCGGCCGTTGCGGGTGTGCGGTCAGGCGCCAGGCATCGCCCATGGCGACTAGTTCGGCGTTGTCATACGAGATCCCGGCAGGAATTTCTGTCAGCGCCCCAGGTTCCAGCAGCCAGATTTCTTCCGGCCGGTCCGCTTGCTGCAGAATTCGGTCCACCGCCGCCGGGATATTGTCAACCAGGAGTGCCCCGTGGAGCGGGCCAAGCCGCGCCTCGACCAGTGTTGCCTCTTTTTCCGGCGTTTGCTCATACAACTCGGCCACTAGGTTGCCTTCCACCAGGTCACGCAGCTGCACCAGGGATTCGTCGAGTTGCCCGCATCCGAACTCCAGTTCCTGTTTCCGCTCCCTGGTCGTTTTTCTCTCCTGGTCCAACTGTCTCAAGTGGTCGCCAACTTCAGCTAGGCCTTCCTCGATCGTCTTTTGCACGCTTTCCAGTTCGGAATCGTTCGTGATGGTGGCGGCAAAGCGATTTCCTAGTTTTTGCGCCAGATCGCGGGTCGTACGCCATCCATCCGCCTCAGCCCGGAGACCGATCTGTTGCTGTTCGAGCCTGTAGCGCTCTTGGCCGCATCGGGCAAGCTGTTCCAGCAACGTGGTGTGGCCGCTTGCCAGAGCGTCTTGTTCCCCGCAGAGGGCATCAAACCGGGACCGCAATGTTTCAGCGCTTTCGATGCGCTCGCCTCTCTCCATCAGGCGTGTCGTTTTCCGTCGCACCTCCCCCTGCCGTTCAGCGAGTTTTTCGGCCTTTTGTATGCGTGCCGGAAGGTCGCCGGCATCCCGCACGGTCCGTTCCATAGCGTCAACCTCGCGTTCCAGTTCTGCCGCACTCGCCGATGCGCGTTCCGGTTCCACCTCCTGTTGCCGCGTACGGCTCAGTGCCTGGAGCGCCACATGGAACTGATCGACGCGGGTATTGAGTACATCGAGTTCCCGTTCAACTCGAACCTTGTTCTCCAAAGCTTCGTTCCATTGCTTCCGGCACTCGGCCAACAGTGCTTCCGCATTTCCTTCTGTGACCTCATGCTTTGGCAAAGCCGTGCGGCAATCGTCAAGCGTCGCCCTGGCCTGCCTGTACAGCGCCACTTTTCGATCTACATTTTCCCAGGCCTGTTGCGCGTTGGCCAAGCCACCGGCAATCTCTTCCTTTTCCGCAAGCAGACGGTCGCGTTGGCGCACACATTCCAAGGAGATCTGTTCACGGGCACGGAATTCTCTGTCCCGTTTTTCCAGAGTGTTCGCTGCGTCCGTGTGGCAGATTTCTACTTGTTTGATCCTGGTGGCGATCTCAAAGGCCTGTACTCGTTTACGCTGCACCTCCGTGGCCCGTTCGTGTTCTTCTGTGCGCAATTGGAGATCGACAACCGCCTCCGAGTGAGCCAGCGTGAGTTCGTCCCGTTGTCGTTGGCGAGTGACAAGTTCGGCTTTGTTTCGATAATGCTCATAGCGACCGGACTCGGCTTTGCTGCGAAGCCCCGCTACCCGCAGGCGCGTTCCGTGGAAGGCTGCCTCAAACATGCGGTAACCGGATTGAAACAGTCCTTCGATGACAGTGCAGTTGTTGGCAGCCTTTTCGATCTCCTGGCGGGTCAGTCGGCAAGATTCAAGGTTTTCGCGCATGCGGGCGACATGATTTCTCAGCGTGGGGTCTTCGGCAAGCAAGTAGCTCCTTAGCCCTTTTTGGATGGAGCTGGAAAGGCCTCCGTACATACTGGTCTGGAGCATCCGGTTGAACTTGTCGCGTTCAGCGGGCGCTTCCATGCTCATCGGTGTTATGCCCAGTTCAAACAGACGTGCGGTGTACTGGCCGACCGTTTCGCATACGGTCAAGGCGCCTCCCGCCAGATGCACGCTCTGTCGCAGGTCGGCCAACTCGGGAATGCGCACGGTTTCACCCTGTCGCACAAGCAGCGTGTTCTCAAGGACAGCATCTTCGGGAAGATCTTCGGCGAGGAAGGGGGTGATTTCTAGACCCGGGGCTGTTTTTCTGCGGAGCAGCACGCCGGCCAGGATGCGTTTACCCTTTGGGGAGACGATGTCGAGGAATGAATACGAGACTCCCTTGGCGGCCAGCCGTCCGTAAATACCGCGATCCTCTCCGGTCCCGCCGGCGTCCGCGGCATTACGGAAGCGCAGTAGACCCTGGTCGGGCAGGAGCGCGACGAAGGCGGCGATCATCACAGTGGTCTTGCCCGCACCGTTTTCTCCCTCCAGGGCGGTTACACCCGCATCCATTTCGAAGGATTGAAAAAAGAAGCCGTTCCAGTTGACAAGGATCAGGCGCCGGAGATGGGCTCTATTCTTCGTGTTCATCGTCTGCTTCCATGAGTTCAGCTTCGCCTTGCCGGATCAGTTCCCGCAATGCCGTGACAGGATCACCTGCATCCCGAACCGGCGTGGCAAAACGCATAACGCTCTTTTGGGGAAAGACATCGCTGCTTGCCCGGTTAACGATGAGAAATCCCAAACGTTCCAGCCCGTTGACAGCTTTGTCGACAGCCTCCCTGATCTTGCGGTTGTCAGTCTCTGCATCCCTGCCACGGGTGCGGGGAGCGAGAAATGCGGCCAAGTGCTGTCGGCCCAGCAGCATCTCAAGGTGGGAGAGAATATGTTCGAGGGGAATTTTGCCCGAAGTTTTCAGATAGGAGGGGTCCATGCGCAGCAGCGCCAGTATTTGTCCCGTCAGCATTTCGGCTATGCTCAGCCGACGCCGGCCCAGCAATTCACCTTCGGAAAGGAGGTAATAATAACCTTCCTGTCCATGGACGAGCCTACAGGCGTAGCCTTGGTAAAAAACTCGTAGGTATGGTTCGGTCTGGATTAGGAACTGGTAGGATCGGATGTCGTCTATGTCGATATGGACCCCGGCGCGTAGGCGCAGATCGATCTCTGGGAAAAGGGGGTCGGTAATCACCGCCTCCAGAGAGCCGATGGTCAGGCTTTTTTTGTCTTCCTGCATGGCGCGGCTCTCTCCGTTTTAACGGTTGAGTAAATTACACGTCTCTGTCTCAAAAGTGGAACTAAACTGCTCGTGCCCATGTTGCCTCACCCTTCGGGCGTATCGGTCAAGACGGGCTTCTGCTCCGGTGCACCGTCAACGCCTGGATCTCAATCCCCTTGCCCAGCCACTTCCAGGCCGCCTCTTGACGAAGATCGGGCGTTCCATGATGAACCAGCCATTCTATTAAATCTCCCGCTAGGACGTACAACTCGTCGACGTCATGGTCGGGAAGGAGTTGCGCCAGAATGTCGATTAAATCCAGCTCCCCGGAATCGCGCATTCCCGCTGCCAGCTTTGCTTCCAATCGTTCGAGGAGGGAGGGGTCCAGTCCGGTTTCCTCGGTGGATGCGATGGGCGGCCGCCAAATCTTTTGAACGATTTCGTCGGGTCGTTTGTGGGATGAATCGCGCAGATGCCTATACGGAGGTTGTTCAGCAACCATCAGATACCAAAAGGCGGGTTGCCCGTATTCCTTGAGACTGTCCCGAAGCCGGGATCGGATCGCCCGTTCAGGGTCGACACTGATGACGGTACGGATGAACTCATGCACGTTGCGGTAATATTCCGACCATGCCGCAAACCGGCTTGCTGCCCAAGCAACGATTCGTTCCATCTGTCTGCGGACATGGGTGAGAGCCTCTATCGTTTCATTTTGGAGCTCTCTCTCGCACAACTCTTCTATCTCGTTGAGAAGCGAGGTCATGCCCTCGATTTCATGCATCAGGACGCCGTGTAATTCCTGGAGGGCATTGCTTGTGGACTCCAAAAGTCCTTCGCAGGACTGAACCGCATCAACCCAGTTTTTTTCCAGCATGGAGGCAATTCGTTCCCTGGTTTCTTCCTGTTGGGCGTCCATCCCTTGCTGACGGCGGTCTATAATCTCAATGAGTCCGGTGACGGTTAAACGCAAGGGGCCGGTTACCGCTGTTTCCCAGTGCTTGTTGTCGCCTTGCTGTTCGGCTGCGAGTTTGGTCTGGCCGAGATCGGCGCGGATGCGGGGCATCATCACTTCCAGATTCTGGCGGGTTAGGCCTTCCCGTTCTCCGAACCATTCGGCTATGGCGTTGCCCATGCGCGAGAGCGAATAGTCGCCGCCGCGCACGATTCCGGCCGCGTCGGTGCGGACCATGAGCCGCTGCTCGCGGAGGCGGGCAATTGCGTTCGTGGTCCGTTGCGCAAGGGTCGCCGGGTCGCCGGGTCGCCGTGGGCCACCTCGCTGACAATGCGGTAGATGTTGCGCAACTGATCTTCGTCCAGGGTGGGGTCGGGGTTGACTTCCACCCAGGCGTGGATACCGGCGAGAAAGGCCGTATCCTCACGGTCAATTTGTAGGTTGAATTGTTGGGACCAGGTTTTGGCTATGATTTCAGCGACGTTCAATGCAGGTTAATCGCATAGAGGTTGTCGTGTTGTTACAGGCAGAGGAAGGTCGCGTAGTCGCCAGCAAAGGGTTTGGTGGGAAGCAAGGGTCAAATTGTCTACCAATCGCTGTTTGAGGGAGTTGGCCAGCATAGTGAGTTCGTACAGATTGATAAGCAACGATGAGGAGGCATGCGGCTCCAGGTAGGGAGGCCTGAGAAATTTCCATGATCAAGGCGTGGAGGCACGATCTGGAAACTCCGGATTATTTACGAGCAAGATCAGTGCGTTGTTGTGAGAAGAGACGATAATGGATCTTTGATACGACAAAACCCCGGTCCTGGCAAGCTCTTTTAGGGCGGTGGTCGGGCTAAGCCCAAAGCTGGGGTTGTCCAGGATACAGAGTTACTGGGTGGGCAAGTAGGCGGTTGTATGGTCGCAGCTTTTATGGTGCTCTGGATAAATTTGTATAAAAAGAAACGAAAATGTTTAGATCGGGCGATTGGGCGACATATTGGTGGGGGCATGCAGTAATTTGTGCGGTCTGTCGGCGGATTCACACTGTCGTCGTTGCCCTCCTCAGCCTGGAGAAACGGTAAAAACAAGGATTCGCCAAGTTATTTGGTGTTGGCCTTGGCGAGGTGTATTGTTTGGCGTGGATATTGCTTTGGTGATTCTGGCAATAGATCCCATAGGAGGCCTGGATGAACGCACACTGCACACCGCGAACCGTAACCATCAACGACACCACTTTGCGCGACGGCGAACAGACCGCCGGGGTCGCCTTTACCCTGGCGGAGCGGCTGGCCATTGCCCGGCTGCTTGATCAGGCTGGGGTAAAGGAATTGGAGATCGGCATTCCCGCCATGGGGCGACAGGAGCAGGAGGAGATTCGCGCCCTGGCCGGCCTTGGCCTCGCCGCGAAATTGGTGGTCTGGTGCCGGATGCACGACCACGACCTGGCGGCGGCCCAGCATCTGGGGGTGGACGTGGTCAATCTCTCCATCCCGGTTTCCGATCAGCAGATCGCGGGCAAGATCGGC
>JAQUEZ010000245.1 GCA_028684915.1 Desulfobulbus sp. | reverse complement strand
AAGAGAAAAAATGGAAACTATTCTCCGGAGATAGTTCAAGACATTTTTACTCTGAGATTTGGTGGAGAATTAATGCCATCATGCGACATAATCTCTGCCGCTACGGCTTAGCCTGACGGCTATGCCCATAAGGGGACAAAAGCAAAAGTCCTGGCACGTAGGGTGTCGTACCCTGGTCGCCTTTCGCCGCACTTGGAGCAGATGGGCTTGCTCCCGGCTTGGGGCCGCAACGTTATCACCAATGCCGGTGGCCCGGAGTCGCGCCATCTGCAGGTGTCATAGATAAAACCCAGTTGTTTTTCGATACGATTCAAGATAGTTTTGATATGCATCCTGTCTGAGATAAGCTGAGGAGTTTTTGGAAGAAACTTTCCCCGGCAAGGTAAGACAGGATGCTTTTTCTGCAAACCCCACAACAGGACATTGGCAATAGCATGGAGCCCCGACTCTATCAAGGCCAAGCCCTGCGGGTGTGCGCTGCGCGCCCAGCCTTGACAGAGCCGAGCCTCCACGCTCATCCTAAAAGTGGCAAGGGTGACGGGGCGGCAGGTGCCCACCCCCTCACCTCCGGCGGGGCTCAGGTTCTGGGGCTTATTTTCAAAGAGCTACCCACAAATTCTGCGGACGAGGCAAAATATTTTCTCAACTTTGTCAGTAAGGAAATTGGTGTAGCAAAAGAGAGTCTAACGAATAAGGTTAGATTTTGAGAGCGCAGCGAACCAAAATCTGAACCGTTTGTTGGATGTGTTGGTGGTCAGGTGGGTGTATCTGGCGGTGGTCAGGATGCTGACATGGCCAAGGATCTGTTGCAGCTCAAGCAGATCGACTCCAGCCTCCAGCCTCCAGCAAATGGGTGGCGTAGCTGTGGCGCAGGGAGTGGCATGAGATTTTTTTTTATGCCGAGCTGTTGAACCACGGACTGCATAGCGGTTTGAATGCCGCCCCTGTCCAGGGGCAGTTCAACCAAATGGGCGTTTTCCAGCCCTCGTTTCCTGCTGGGGAAAAGAAAGCGGGGGTGCTTGTGCACGGCCCAGAACTCCCGCAGCACACGCAGGGTCTTGTCGGGCAGCGGCACCAGCCGGTCCTTGTTGCCCTTGGCATTCCGAATATGGACCCGCATGTTATCCGCGTCAATATCGCCGACAGTAAGTCGGATGGTTTCGCCAAGGCGCAGACCCATACTGTAGCAGGTGAAAAAGAATATTTTGTAGCTCAAGATCCTGGTCGCGGCAAACAATTGCCCCACCTGCTCGGCGGAAAGGATATCTGGGATTCTGGATGTCTTGGGAGGTTTGATCAGGGTGATATCCTCCCAGGGCTTGTGCAGTACATGGATGGAAAAGAACTTCAGACCGTACAGGTCGAGCTTGACCGCGCTCCAGGAATGCGTGTCCAGGAGTTCCGTGAAATACTCGCGCAGCTGATCGGAGCTGAGATTGTCGATCCTGCAGTCGAAATAGTTGCCGATACGCCGGATCGCCCTGGCGTAGGCATCGATGGTCTTGGGTTGCAGGCCGGCCAGCTTCAGGCATTGCAGATGGTGTTGATACTGCTTGGTGAAATGAGGATCTTGTGGCAGGGTGGTGTTCATTGTAACCTCCTTGGTCATGGTTGATGCGGCCGACCTTGCCTTGGTCCAGCCGCTTTCTACCTATTACCTGAAATCACAACATGTTCATTATGAGCAATCAGGGTCGCTCGGGGCTTGTCTGTCGCGCAGCGGCTTCGTCCAACAAAAGCATGCATCAGATGGTGAGAACGTTGGCGGCGCTGATGCGGCAAGTTCTGCGGCGCCACTGGTGAGGCTTGTCGTTAGAAGGAAACATTTCTTCAGTTCGTATTGATTCAAAGGTAGCAGATGTCCCGACTGACTGATTTGATTGCAAAAGCAAAAGCCATAGATCCCCAGCTCGGTGTGAACATGGAGCAAGAGTTCCGCGCGCTGTCGTCGAGGTTGTCATTCGGGTTGAGTTTTGAGCGCTATAAACCAGAAACGGTGGGATCGCGCATGCTTTTATCTCGCATAAGAGTACCGATAGCCGTTCGTATTATTGCCCTCAGCATCCTGCTGACCCTATGCAATGTTCCATGGTTTCAGAGCCATGCCTCTCCCACCGCCGTCATAGCCCCCCCTGTCCTACGAGTGGTGATGGACAACAACTATCCTCCTTACACCTTTATCGATAACGAGAAGCAGCCCCAGGGCATTCTGGTCGATCAGTGGCGATTGTGGGAGGATAAGACCGGTATCCAAGTAAAGATAACCGCCGTCGACTGGAAAGACGCTCTCGGGGACATGAAGGACGGCAAATATGATGTTATAGACACTGCCTTTAAAACCGATGAGAGAAAAACCTGGCTCGATTTCGGCGGTCCCCATACCAACATCGAGGTGGCCGCATATTTCGAAAAGGGTATAAGTGCCATCACTACAGTCAATTCTCTGCAGGGATTTGCCGTTGCCGTCAAGGAAGGCGATGCCGCCGTAAACATGCTGTTAAGCCACGGAGTCAAAGATTTAATCTTTTTCAAAGGGTATGAGGATATTGTCCAGGCGGCCAAGGAACACAAGGTCAATGTTTTTGTCATTGACGCTCCGCCAGCGCTCTATTTTCTTCACAAATACAACCTACAGAACAATTTCAAGGCATCACCGCCGTTCCATATCGGCCAATTTCACCGTGCGGTGAAAAAAGGCAATGTTGCGATGTTGCGGAAAATCGAAGCGGGCTTTGCTTTAATCTCTCCCGATGAATTGAAAAATATCGAAAAGAAATGGCTCGGATCATCCCTTCTTCAAAAGGTGTCCCGAAACGAAATCCTGATGGCTGTTGGTGCCATAGGGCTTTTTTTCCTGCTGTTCCTGATCTGGAATTATTCATTGAGAACAGCCGTGCGGAAACGGACCGCCGAACTGGAAAACAGTCAAATAGCACTTCAGCATGAGCGCCAACGCCTGGAGTTTGTGATTGATGGTTCACGCCTTGGGGTATGGGAGTGGAACGTCCAAACCAATGAAACCGTGTTTAACGAGACCTGGGCTGAAATGCTCGGATATACTCTCAAGGAGTTAACGCCTTTTAGCTACACCACATGGGAAAAATTGCTTCATTCTGCAGATGTTGAAGTCGCCAAAGGCGCATTGTTCGCATGCGTGGAAGGAAAAACGGCCAGCTATGATTGTGAGTTCCGTATGCAGCACAAGGACGGCCATTGGGTATGGATACTTGACCGTGGCCAAGTTTTCACCCGTGACGCCGAAGGCAATCCGTTGTTGATGTTTGGTACACATACCGACATCACGACCATCAAGCGGGCCCAAGAAGAAGCACGATCCACCAATGAAATGCTCTCGCAGTTCATCAAAAACTCACCAATTTACGCCTATATTAAAGAGGTAAGCTCTACTGGCAGCCGAACCATCAAGGCCAGCGACAATTTTCAGGACCTGGTCAACATGCCGGTCGCCGAAATGGTCGGCAAAACAATGGACGAACTCTTCCCCCCCGAGTTTGCCGCGCAGATCACCGCCGACGATTGGCAAGTGTTTTCTCAAGGAAAGATCCTGCAGCGTGAAGAAGTCATGAATGGATGTACATACACAACCATCAAGTTCCCGATTCGGTTAGGGGAAAGAAATCTTCTCGCTGGCTACACAATTGATATCACCGATCGAGTCCAGACCGAGGCGGATCGAGAAATGATGCGGGAACAATTGATCCAATCTCAAAAATTGGAGTCTGTAGGAAGGTTGGCGGGGGGGGTTGCTCATGATTTTAACAACATGCTCGGAGTGATTCTCGGCCATACCGAATTGGCGATGAATAGGCTGGACACCTCCCACCTGGCCTATGAGAGTCTGAAGAATATCCACACCGCAGCAGAACGATCCGCCAACCTCACCCGCCAGCTCCTGGCTTTTGCCCGTAAACAGACCGTTGCCCCCAAAGTGCTCGACCTGAACCAGACCATCGAAGGGATGGTGAACATGCTGACTAGGCTCATCGGCGAGGACATCGATCTGGCTTGGTTACCGGGTGGCAAACTTGGGGCAATCAAAATGGATCCATCACAAATCGACCAGATCCTGGTGAATCTGTGTGTCAACGCCCGGGACGCCATCGGTGACACCGGCAAGGTCACCATCGAAACCAGCACCGCTTCTTTTGATGCAGACTACTGTGCCAAACACGCTGATTTCCTTCCCGGTGAGTATGTACTTCTGGCGGTAAGCGACAACGGCTGCGGCATGCATCCCGAAACCGTAACGCACCTGTTCGAGCCCTTCTTCACCACCAAGGACACGGGAAAAGGAACCGGCTTGGGGTTGGCAACAGTGTACGGTATCGTCAGGCAAAATGACGGCTTTATAAATGTCTACAGTGAACCGGGTCAGGGAACTACCTTCAAGGTGTACCTGCCCCTGCATGCGGCTAAGACAGGACAGGCTACACAAACAGACACGGCAGAGCCTGTAGTCCGAGGGAATGAAACCATTCTATTGGTGGAAGACGAACTGCTGATCCTCGACATGACCAGGGACATGCTCGAAATCCAGGGCTTCACCGTCCTGCCGGCAGCCACGCCGGCCGAGGCCATCTGTCTGGCAAAGGAGCATGCCGGCGAAATCCATCTGCTGATGACCGATGTGGTCATGCCTGGGATGAACGGCCGTGATTTGGCCAAGAATCTGTTAACCCTATATCCCAACCTTATTCCTTTATTCATGTCTGGCTACACAGCCAACGTTATTGCTCACCGTGGAGTACTCGACGAGGGAGTTCATTTTATCCAGAAACCCTTCACAATGAACGACCTTAGTGCCAAAATCAGAGAAGTGCTTAATTTCAGGAACGACGATTGAGAAAATTTGGTATTTTTTTCTGGTTGTTTAAAAAAATAATCAGCATGTCAAAGACCTTTGCAGTCAACATTGCTCCTGTTAGTCATGACTTATTGGAAAGGTGTTTACGTTCACCTCCCACCTGCCTTGAATCACGAATTGAAAAGCAGATGCATTCAATACAAAATCACAAGGAGTTTGAAATGTTGCAGAGAGTGATGATGGTTGCCGTGATGTTGACGATGTCTGCGGTCTTATCGAATTGGAGCATTCAAGTTTCTATTGCTGGTGAAACAATAGGGGCGGCGCAAACGCAACCATTGGATGGCTTGGAGGCAAAGAAGACCTTTGATGCACATGATACCGGCGTCCGCTACCACTTTAACGACACGGATATGGATTTCAACTTTGGCACCTTTGTTCTCGGTGGCACGGTAAACCATGGCGTCGAAATCGGCGAGGCTTTCAATACCGCCGCCAAGATAAAGGATGGCGACGCTGCAAGTTGGCAGGAGCAATGGTTTAGGTTGGCGCAACTTGTCGAGGCAAGGGGGGAAAAATCTCTTACAGATGGACACAAGGTGAGCGCAAGGGATCAATTTCAGCGCGCTTCCAACTACTATCGCATATCGCTCCTTGCGATCTTGGCGGATGATCCGCGTCTAAAGGAAAGGGCGCTCAAAAGCCGGAGCCTCATGAAAAAGGCTGGAGAGCTCTTTAATCCTCCAATGGAATATATCGAGATTCCTTTCGAGGGGACGATCCTTCCAGGTTATTTCCGCAAGGCTTCTTCCGCAACATCGGCAACAAAAACCCTGATCATGATCGGCGGCGGCGAGACCTTTGCCGAAGATCTTATTTTTTACATCGCCCCCCAGGCCCATGACCGAGGTTATAATTTCATGACTATCGATCTGCCAGGGCAGGGGCTCCTCCCGTTGGAAGGCAAATTCTTTCGCCCCGACATGAATGTTCCGCTCAAAGCGGTTGTTGATTATGCTCTCAGCCGCAAGGACGTGGATTCCAACAAGTTGGCCATGTTTGGGTACAGCGGTGGCGGCGGTTTTGTACCGCAAGCCGCCATGCACGACCCCCGAATCAAGGCTATTGCCATGAATTCCGGCGTAGTTGATGCCTATCCGCTTTTTTCTACAATGCCTGTGGTACTGGCAACAAAAAAAGAAAGAGCTAACTGGTCAACCTTTCATACCAACATAGCTCGAGCTGTCTGCTGGCGCTGGGGGACTTCGCTCGATATTCCGATGGGCCTGGCGGAGGCCAATAGAGGGTTTACCTTTGATCCGGAAAAAATTGCAGTCCCTGCATTGCTTATGGTTGGTGAGGGTGAATACAAGAGTGCCGAGGTTGTACGACAGCAGAAAGTCATCATGGACGGTCTTCCCAACCCGTTGAAGAAAATGGTGATCACCCCGACTGCCGAAGGCGCGACTAATCACTGTGTCATGGAAAACCGTAGCCTTGTGGGGCAGGTGCTGTTCGATTGGCTGGACGACGTTTTTCAATAATGTGGCTTAATTATGCGACGCCTTGATTCTGTTGATGTTTGGCCTAAAAATAGTTCAGACGAGGAAAAATAGTTGAAAACCATTCCGTTGACTGCTCTTTTCTTATTCCTGATCGCCTTCCCCCGTGTCGCTTTTGCCGATGAGCAACGATCTGATGTCGTTCAACTCGATAGCGGCCCAATACGCGGCAAGGTGGAAGCAGGCATGCGAATGTTTTTGGGCATTCCATATGCCGCGCCGCCCATTGGAGAACTGCGCTGGAAACCTCCACAAGAAGTTACTCCGTGGACGCAAGTACGCAACGGTTCGGAGTTCGAACCCTCCTGCCCACAGTTGAATCAGGATGAAAAAGGCAAATATAGCGAAGACTGCCTCTACCTGAATATCTGGACTCCCGAAAAAGAACCCGTTGAAAAGCTGCCGGTCATGGTCTGGATTCATGGCGGCGCTTTTAATTTCGGTTCCGCATCTCTGCCGGAATACAATGGCAAAAATCTTGCCCAGAAAGGCGTCGTAGTCGTGACCATCAATTACCGCCTCGGTCCGCTGGGATTTCTTGCACATCCGCTATTATCCAGTGAATCTCCCCAGGGCACCTCAGGCAACTATGGCCTACTCGATCAAGTTGCTGCCTTGCGATGGGTGCAAAAAAACATTGTCGCTTTTGGCGGGGATTCAAAACGAGTAACCATTTTCGGCCAATCCGCCGGATCCAGATCCGTTTCGCTTCTGATGCTCAGTCCACTATCAGCTGGGCTTTTCCATAGGGTGATCGCTGAAAGTGGTGGGCCAATAATTGGTTCGGAGTATTTATCGCCCTCGTTTAACGGCAATATGGCAAACGTGTCGAAAATGGGGTTACAGCTAGCCGCAAGACTTGGCTGCGATAGAGTTCAAGATGTCCTAGCTGCAATGCGCGCCAAGTCAGCGCAGGAAATAGTGAAGGTGGCCAATTGCAATACAAGCATATTTATGGACGAACTGTTTTTTGCACCGGTATTTGATGGATGGGTACTTCCCCGCGATCCGCTAGCCGCATACTTGGGCGGAGAACAGCACGATGTGCCGATTATTACCGGCAGCACTCTCAATGAAGGCAATATTTACCTGGCCCAAGAGAAAGACTTATCCATCGAAAAATACACATTATTTTTAAAGGCGAGGTTTGCTGATAATTTTTCGAAAGCGTTTGAAATATTCCCTGCGCTAACGGCTCAAGACGTTGCCCCTGCTTTGGATAAAATCCTTACTGTGGCAGCTAACGCACAGCCAGCAAGGCTTATGGCTCAATCCATGGAAAAAAAACAATCCAAGGCCTACTTGTATCAGTTCACTCGTCTGCCTGCCACGGCACTGACGCGAAAGCTTGGGGTACATCATGGTGTAGAACTGGCCTATGTTTTTGGGAACATGCCCGCAACCGAGAACTACACCGACACAGACAAAAAACTTTCTGCACAGATAATGAATTACTGGGTAAATTTTGCCAAAATCGGTAACCCGAACGGGAGGGGGCTCCCTAATTGGCCAGCATACAACAGGAAAAATGATCTTAATCTGGAACTTGGGGATACCATCAAAACGAACAAGAACCTCTACAAAACAGAGGCTGATTTCATAGAGCAAATAGCCCGCATCAAGCAAGATAAGATCAATAGCGACAACAGCAGCAACCGGTAGTTCGCGCGTGTGAGGATATATTTCTGGTTGAATGACCCAGAAACAAAATAATAGGGGACGCCCCACGCTTTTCTATGCCGAGTCACGATGTCTCCTGTATATACGTAATAAAATTGAGACCGAGAACGTGATAAAATACGGTTATCAAAATCCTGTTTTTTCGAAGCGAGAAGGAGGATATGATGACCAATTCACTCGATTTTTCGAACTGCCATTACCCCACGGAATGGCTTAATTCAGTTTGCTCAACCAACCATTCTTTATTTATTCCACTTTCGGACAATCCTAATTTTGAAGCCGAGTCGCTACGAACATTCTTTTTTCCTAGTGCTGGAGCTCTATATGCCCTCCACCCTAGTGAGAGACGGAAATCACTCAATAGAGCAGCAGGCAAATTAGAAGCAAGCAGGCTCCCCTGGTTTCGAGTACGTTATTTCGTATCTTTACAACAAATACCGCAGCAACCACTCGATATCCTCAATCAGTCAAACGGCCAGGACTCTTTATTCTTTTTTGTTGTTTTTCAATGGATTAGGCCGTAACCATATTGAGCAAATTAGCCGGAAAGACATCGCTCAATATATCGACCGGGAACAGGAACGTCAGAACTCCTGATCTCGAGAGATTTTGCTACGATACCAATTCGTAAAACAGGCGGAGGTCGGTGCCTGGAAACGTCGTTCGCGTTGCGTTCAATTCCTGGAGGAGATGCAGAATCGTTGCACTGCTGCAATGATTAGCCGGTTGGTGCAGGCGGACGGTGAGTTTATTTACATTATGATCAGGCAGGATGTCTGCCTCTGTCGCATAAAGGCTGCGGAGCAGGCTT
>JAQUEZ010000053.1 GCA_028684915.1 Desulfobulbus sp. | reverse complement strand
TGAAACTCAAAGGAGGATCGATGCGGAAGAAGACCCCATTGACAGAACAGCAAGACAGCAAGTAGAGACACCATAAACAACCGCGTCGCTACGCTCCGACCAGGGTGGCCGGAATCACCGGAATAGGCAGTTAAGAGTGCGAGCTTGTAGGGTTTTATCCTGGCCTTGGCGTTTCTGACTTCTAATGCCGTCAACATAGGGTGTTTTCTCAAAAACCGGGTATTTTTCAACCGGGTATTCGATTGCCGATTACCCGTACCCGGCTTTGTACCCGGCTGTCAATAGATCGAAAAGGACAATACCGGACAAACAAAAACGAAAAAACCCCGTGAACTCTAAGAATTCACGGGGTTAATGGATGCCAGCGTATGACGCTGGACTAAAATTTGGTGCCGAAGGCGAGACTCGAACTCGCACGACCGTGGGCCGCTACCCCCTCAAGATAGATGAGTGTCTATAATATCAATATATTGAAGCGATTAGTCGCAAATTTAGTCGCATTTTAACGGTATTTTCTTTTTTTTGGTGCGATTTAACACTCCAGCGCACTCCAATTTCCCCAATCTTTCTTCCAGCATCTCCAGCCGCCTGACCATCTCCACATTCTCTCGTTTTCCTTTCATGGCCCCATAAAGCCCATCGATTACCCCACTCAAGATTGCGCTGTACTCAGTTTCAGACTTGAGCATTTCCAAGGCTCGCTGCAAGGTTTCGGATTTCGTTTTGTCCAAGTGTCGACCAAGGTTATCAGCACTGGATTGCTCCTCCCGTAAAGACCCAAGCCGCGAAACTCCTTGGCTCTGAACCACTGTTCCTTCTTGAACCGCCCGGCCGAGAGTGAGCATGGCTTCATAGGTCATGCCAAAATGATCGACAATTTTTAGTCGGATCTCCTCAGCCGCCGGCTTTCTTCCCTTGATCACCGCATTGAGATAGCCGCGATCAATGTTCTGGGCCAGGGCAAGACGCACCTGTGCGCCTCTTCCCTCCTGTTGGAGCAAAAAATTTAAAGCGACCCGGAACTGCTCAGCGATTGGATTATTCATGTCGCAAACGATAGAGCATTTGCTCAATAATTGAAAGCCGAGAATGCGGCTGGATCGAAAATGTGAGGGGGTTGCATAATCTTTGATATTGGCATTTGGTAGAACTCTCATGGCGCGAGCTTCATTTTGCTCGCTTTTTTAAACCCATAGCGCAAGCGCGTTTAAGGAAACCGTTGCCATGAAACCCTTCTGCTGCAATGCTTGTCATCGAATTCAACCTGTAAACCCAAGGAGCCCCAAACAAGAATACTGCAACCGTGCCGACTGCCAGCGGGCCAGAAAAAGAGAATGGCAGCGAAAAAAAAGAGCCTCTGATCCAGATTACCGCCAAAACCAGAACGATTGTCAGAAACGATGGCGGGAACAGCATCCCCATTACTGGCGAGAATACCGGGAAAAAATAAAAGATTCGCTGACACCACCTGACCCGCCCGCTGCAAAGATGGACGGGTTGCCTCAAGATTTCCACATATTTCCGGGGAAATACATCATTGCTCCTGTTCATGGACAAAACATCAAGATGGACACGTTCCAGGCTATAATCCTCCCTATTCCAACCAGTTACAATCCAGCAAAAGACGACATCATAGGCAAGTTCGCTGCTTTGGCCTACGATCACCTGAAGAACAGCGGACAGGTTCTAACCCCATCCAACTGTTCTCCGTAGCAACAACTTTTCACCTCATCGATCAGCCCCCTCAAAAGCGTTTTTGTGGGCATTGATTGCGGGAAACCTGCGGGGAAATAAATGAGCACCTGCTCATCTATTGAGCAATTGCTCGTTTTATTGAATAAAAACAGCATATTATCGACATTTTTCTCTTGACTGCATCCATATTTTCATCCAAATAGTTGACCATGAGCGCAACGAACGAGCGGATCACCCAAAAGCAAATTGCCCTGGAGGCTGAAATCTCGCCAGATTTTCTCAGTCAAATCCTCCACGGCAAACGGCCCTGCCCGAAAGCGGTGGCGGTTCGCCTCGAAAGAGTCACAGGTATCAGTAGAGTGATCTGGGTTTGGGGCTCTCCAGAGCAAATCCGCGCAGAGGTCCACAAGGTATGTGCCAATGATACGAAACACATCCATCACGATCGATGAGGCGGCTGAGCTCGCTAAGTGCAGCTACCACACCATTCACCGGGCAATCAAGCGGGGTGATCTGGCAGCCTATAAGCCAGGGAAAACCGTCTTGATCCTGGAAGCTGACCTAAATGCCTGGTTTGAAAGCAAGCGTATTCGAGCGGTGAAAGCAGGCCGGCCTCGTCGATCTATTCAGATTCGTGAGCGGTAGCTCGTTTTATGAAAACAATTCCGAGCAAGGAGGCTGTTATTTCACGCGAGTTATTTCCTACAGAACCAGGAGGGGGCGGTCTTCTCCAGCATCGCTGTTTTGATTCCCTGTCGCCTGAGATGCGACAGAAGATTCAAGCCATTGAGCAAATCCCTCTGCTACCCGACTGGCCCGACAAGACGCGCGGCATCCCCAATATATGCCTGCGATCCGCTCTGTTCGGGGTGATCAAAAGAGGGCGACGAAAAGCCGTCAAGAAGGAACTCATCGCATCGCTCAAGGGGGTGACGATCCAATATACCGGTTGGCGATTGGATCAGGGTGATTTTGACGTGTTGGCGCAAGCACTCCATTTTCAAGCCCGTGAGCCCGATCCTGAGAAACGACAGTTTCTCAGGATCAAGGTGAAACCCTTTCTTGCGGCCATCGGACGTCAAGGCGGGAAATCAGGCCGGGAGTGGCTCAAGGATTCACTCCGACGCCTGACAGCCACCGCTGTGGAGATCAAGGTCGATCTTGGTGCATACCGGGGGAGTTTCTCCTATGCCGGCTCACTGGTCGACGAATTCTATTTCAGCGATGAAGACCAGTCCTACATCGTCAGGATCAATCCCAAATTGGTAGGCCTGTTCGATGTCGGCTGGACCCAGGTGCAGTGGCAACAGCGGCTCCAGCTCAAGACCGACCTCGCCAAGTGGCTGCATGGCTTCTATGCGAGTCACCGAGCGCCCTATCCCGTAAAAATTGCCACATTGAAGCATCTCTGCGGGTCGGAGTGCTCTCGGCTGGTTGATTTTCGCCGGAGTTTACGATCCGCGATGAGCGAATTGGTCCAGGCCGGAGCTGTCCAGGGTTGGGACATTGATCCTGAAGACAAGTTAAACGTGGTGCGCCACCCTCAGTCACCTCAAGAAAGAGGGGGCATAGCACTCACACTTGGGGGGCATAGCACTCACACTCAGGGGGCATAGCACTCACACCTGGGGGCATAGCACTCACAAAACAGGGGGCATAGCACTCACGTTTTGGGGGCATAGCACTCACAGTCGCTCAATTTTTTTCGCACGCAACCAATTGCAAATAATAGGTTTTTTCCAGATGCCCCGAGCCATCTAATCATCTTTAATCTTTTTTTAATCTTAAAAGAAGGGCGGACCAACTCCACAACCACCATGACAGCACCGAGCGCCATCCACATCACTTCCAGCCAGCTCACCTGGCTCGCCGCCACGCAATGGGTCCAAGCACATACCCATGTGGTCCGTTGGGAGGCTGCCCCTTTTTTTCCCTACATGGCAGGAGATGACGACGATCTGTTCCAGGAGGCCATCATAGCAGCTTTCAAGGCACTGAGGGAGGTTCAAAACCAAGACCGTCAGCGGTTGATCACCTATTTTCGGACCATCTTCAGAACACAGTGCCTGAAGATGGCCATTGGTCTCCGACCAGCACATTTTTCCTACGAGTACCTGGTCTGCACTGCTTCTCGGGAAGAGGAGGAATACCTTCCCGAACCGCAACCCGACGAGATCATGGCAGCCATGCAACGGGTCGAGGATAGGGACCGGCAGATTTGCCGGTGGATCCTCCAGCAACCATTCCCGGTCTCCACCGAAGAGACGGCGTACCATTTCAACCTCAGTCGGAGACAGGTCTGTCGAGTCCTTCAGAACGCCACTGACCACATCATTCAACAACAACGAAAAATGCAGCCCAAACTACCGACAATCACCGAGTTTTCCCGCAAGTCACCGCTCCCCCGGAAAATCCTCCTGCTCCTGAAGCGCAAAGAGATCATCCAGGATCCCTTGACCCAGGAGGACCAGATCGGCCTGCGTGTTTTGGAGCAGGTCTGGGGGGACAGGAATGTGCTTCGTCCGCAGATTTCCCGTATGTCCCGTCTAGCCAGGGAGAAGTTCATCCGGACCGTGGCCTTGAGCAGCAAATGGGAGCGCTACACCTATTCCCGCTACTTCAACCAGGAGCCGGGAAGCCGTCTTTCCCTGCAGCAGGTCATTGCAGAAATCCAGACCACCTTCCGTTTTGAGCTGACCAAAAAACAGATCAGCCGGATTCGAAATATTCGCTCCAAAGCCCAGGTCGCCCGGTACCGAGACATGAAGAAAAAGGCCCGGGAGATTTCTTACATCGCGCAAACTAAGAAGTAAGAAACAACGTTTCTTAATGATGACAAAACCGACCTCAACGGCCCGAAAAAGAGAGAACAAGAAAATCATGAACGCCCACCTGATTCCCATCCTGATAACCGTCCTGATCCTGAGCGTCTCGCCGCTCATGGCCAGAGAGATTCGTCAGGAACGCTTCTCCCTGCCAAGCGAGATTGTGCAGGTGACGGACCGGGAAACCTTTGTCCTGACCAGCACACCGAATCACCGCCAGCCAGCCTGCAAGGAAAAGACCGTAAAGGCCACGGATGGTTGTGAGCTGCCGGTGACGCATTTCCAACTTGGCAGCGCCGAGTTGTCCCTGTCCGAGCAAGATGCCCTGCTGACAGCCCTGGCCCAATGCACCATTGCTCCCGATACCGGCTTGATCGTCACCGGCCACACCTGTTCACTGGGCACGAAAGAGCGCAACCGTACCCTCTCCCGAGAGCGGGCAGAACAGGTGGCAGCGGTTCTTCGTGCCCATGGCTACACCGTCTCAAGGCTGGAAGGAAAGGGCTCATATTACCCGCTACCTGGAACTGAATTGGCCAACAACCGGCGAGTCGAACTCGCCTTGACCCAACCATAACCTGCCAGAACGGCAGATATTTCAAAAAATCTCTTTGGAGGAGACCACGATGAACCGACTGCACCGCTTCCGTAAACGTTTGAACATGGCAACCTGGATGGCCACAGTGCTGCTCTCCCTGATGAAGGCGAGCAACGCCTTGGCCATGACCGTACCGGCAACCGGCTCCTTTGCCTATGACCTCTACGATATCGGCGTCAACCAGATCCTGCTTGGCCCAGTGGGTTTCACCGGTGGAGTGGCCTGCATGTGCGTGGCCGCGATCCTGGCCATCCGGCAGATGATCCTGCCGGCGGCCGGCGTGGTTTTGGGCGGGGCCTTTCTGCTCCGGGCCAACACCGTAGTCGAAACCATCGGCGCCTTGATCTGTTGAGGGGAAGATGGCCGGCTCATCCCGCAAATTCCCCCAGTATCTGTCCCGACCCTTCCAGGTGCTGTGGTTTGAGGTCGATGAGCTGGCCATATTTCTGTTCACCCTCACCGTTGCCCTGATCTACGGTGGTCTGGCCTGGCTTGTCTTTGTTGGAGTCCAGTACAGCTACATCCGAACCAAACGGAGCAAACCACGGGGATTTCTCAAGCACCTGCTCTATGCCTGTGCCTTGCTGCAGATGAAAAACTATCCCGGTTACTTTGAACAGGAGTTCCACGAGTGAAACTCAACACCTATGTGCAACAGAGCAGCAACCTCTTTGCCCGCAACCGGTTGCTCCAGTTTGTGGTGATCGTTCTGGCGGTCTGCCTGATGTTCACCTCCTTCATGGCCTGCCGGGCAGTGCGCTATCAGAAGGTGATCCTTATTCCGCCGCAGATGACCGGCACAGTCGAGTTTGTCCAGGGTAAGCCAACCGAGACCTACATCCAGGACATTGGCCGGCGGATCATCTCTTTGGCCACCACTTACTCACCGAGCACGGCACGCAAGCAATTCAACGAGCTGCTGGTCTACTACGCGCCCGAGTCCTACCCCGAGGCCTCCACGCTCTGGTACTCGTTGGCAGGCCGAATCGAGGAGTCCCAAGTCAGTTCGGTCTTCTATCCGCAGACCCTGACCATGAAGGACAATCGCATCGAGGTATTTGGTGATCTGAAGCAGTACACCGGCAACACCCGGCTGGAAAATACGACCCGGACCTATTTCCTCGACTTCCAAATCAGGGACGGCCGGTTCTCCCTGCTGGCCTTCAAAGAGAAGGAAAAATCCGGAGAAGAGAGGAGTGACAAATGAAGAAAGTATTCTTTTCAGCATACTGCTTTGTGATGATTGCTAGTCCTGCTGTGGCCGGTGAGGGTGTTCCCGCCGAGGTCCCCACCATGGTGGAACTCTCGGCTAAGGAGATCAACCGCATCGTCTGCCCCGGGCAGATATCCAAACAGCGGCTATCGAACACGGCGTTGATCCTTTGCTGATCAAGGCGATCATCAAAGCTGAATCGAATTTTGACCCCACCGCTGTTTCGCCAAAAGGCGCCCAGGGGTTGATGCAACTCATGCCGGCGACGGCGAGGGATCTGCAGGTTGCCGATCCCTTTGATCCACAAGACAATATCACTGGTGGCACCAAATACCTTCGTTCCCTACTCGACAGCTATGGATGGAATTTAGAGTTGAGCATTGCGGCCTACAACGCCGGGCCTGGCAAGGTCAAAGACGCCATCCCCAACATTTTCGAAACCAAAATCTATGTCTCTAGAGTGCTAGGTCATTATTATCTCTATCGTGAAACATGGATAAATATGTAATAATTTAAGCATTTTGAATGCTGTCGGTCGACATTCTTTCCAGCTAAGGCACACCGACAATAGCGGCGATCACCCTACTATTGATCGGTTGACTTTGCCGGATATGTAAGAAAGCCTCCCTCAACCGTTCTATCTCTAAAGGGTTTTGTTGTAAATCTTTGCGAATGTCCTTAAGTCGCAACGGTTTGTATCTGCGCTTTTTGAGAAGTTTTTCGTACCAGGCGTCCCGGGTAAGATCGAGCCAGATCTCGGCAATGGTATCAAGATCAGGCTTATCCTCATCATTCTTTGGAGCGTCGATGAACTTCAAAATGTCACCCAGCAGTTCTGCTGCGCCCCAGTTTTCGTGTTTTTTTGCAGTCTTGATATAATGGTCCAAAACCAATTTCATTTCTGCCAATGCGCGCTGCTTCTTTCTTGGCAAAAGAAATCGTTCTGTTTCCAGCACATGCTCCAAGAATTTTTCTATCAACAGTGATGCCTTTGCATCCATGGTGCGGTTTTCGATATCTCCGAAAAGAACCTCTCTCAATCGGCTTGCTATTTCCTCCAAATGCGTGAGCGGGTGGGCGCCAGGATGATCAAAAAATATCCATTTTGGGGCACCGTAATCCGCTCCCAAAATTGCAAAAAATGCCCAAGCTCTTTTTGCTTTGACCAAACTCACTGAGGATAAAACCCGTGCTTTTGAATGCCGCACCTGGTCGTATACATCAACCGGTACAATCCCACGTTCTGGATCGACCAAATCCCTGACAGGCTGAAAGGCGTCTTGAATACCGTCCCAGCTTGTACCCTTCTGGTCAAGTTCAGCAAGTTTTGAGACCATCTCCTCAACAGTATCAGGCCCTTCAACAATTTCTTCGGGCAGGAGATTTTCAGGGAGATCCAGATTTGATCCGAGGATATCGCGGACTTCAGTGTATCGTCGAAAAAACTTCCGGTCTGTTTTAAGGGCAAAGGCATCGGAGTCAATCGGCCACCAAACCTCGATAGCTTTATGCGGACTATTCATCCTGTCGACCCGGCCAACCCGCTGCTCTGCCACGCGAATGACACTTGGCATATCGAGGAGTACAACCGCCGAAGCTTGCTGTAAATTCAGCCCTTCCGACATTGCATCCGAGCAGAGAGCTATTACTCCTTCGGCGTTGGAGCCAAGAGCAAACAGCTTGTTCACTTCTTTTTTGCTCTTGGCCTGTGAACCTGTTGCCACTATCACATTGCAGCCAGCATTCTGTTGGTGGATAAGTTGTTTAATGACTTCAAGGGAAATGAGGCAACTGTCAAACGCTAGTAATAAGGGATGTGTTTTTAAAAGGTTGCTGAGTTGTTCCGCCTTGGTTTGTTCTCTGTTGCCACTGATTTCATCGATCAGTTCCAGTATCCTTTTGTAGATCTCCAGTTCTTCAGAGACTGCTTTTCGATGTTCATCTGCGTTTGTAAGCCAAACAGGGAGCTTTTCCGCCAAGGAACTTGGCTTGACCTGTCCTGAAAATTCTTCCAGTGTCTTGAGAACATTACCGGTATCTTCGGTTTTGATTCTCTCCTCTAGCTGAAATCGATGAGCGGCCTCAGTGGTGCCAAGAAGGTGTTCGACCACCGCCGCACGAGAGGAGCGCAACCTGGACATTAATTGGTATATTGCCAGTCCTTTGGCTCCGTGCAATCTTCCCTTGATAAATCGGTCATCATCTACGTTTAAGCCTTCCGGACGTTCAACGGCGGATTGCAGATTGATCAGTCCTTTCAGCTTTCCTGCAAACTCCCTGATCTTAACGGCATTTCGTTGGTCTTGAGTGCTTTCATTTGTCTCATACGTTTTTGGAGTGTGCTCCGGATAGCGGCATTGTTGCCCCCGATCGTCACAATACGCTTCTGGTTGTTGATCAACCATCTTGTTGAACATGGTTTTGGTACGACGTAACGTGAACCGTTGCACGGCCTTTTGCATTTCTTGCCGTTCTGCTTTTGTTGCCACCAGTTGTCCATTTGAACGCCGAATACGCTGTTCAAGACGTTCAAATAGCTTCAAGGAATCATCGTCGAGATTATCAGCGCCCAACAAATCGACAATCCGCAATAGGTCTCGCACCCCTTTGTTAAGAGGAGTAGCCGTAAACATCACCATAACATCCGCCATGTTTCCCAACAGACTGCGAGTCCTGGAAGATGTTGGATTGAGAAAATTATGGGCTTCGTCTACTGCAAGCGATTGGGCTCTTCGAACCGTCTTGAGGATCTCCTCATGCTTCTCCGATTTTTCATAGCTGAGAATTCCATGTGAAAGGACGGACAAAGGCAAGCCGCATTCGACGGCTTCTTTCTTCCAGGCTTCTTTGACAAAATTTGGCGGGCAGACCAAGGCGGTTATATCCTTTCTTACCCTTCCCATGCTCCAAATCCGGTCCATAATTGATCGTAATAGATGTGCCCCCATCCGGGTCTTGCCCGAACCGGTGGCATCGGCGACCAGAACACTCCCTGCATTCTCAACCATCCAGAGAGCTTGGGCGATGCCGGTTTTCTGAGATGGCCAGAGTTCATTGCCACTGCTGACATATTTGTTTTTGATATATCGTTGCGCCCATTCTCCTTCAAGAAGCTCGCCACAAGCACGGCCCAAAGCCTCTTGCCAGGAAACTACCTGCAAAAGTTGCTGGAGTAGATCAAGCAACCCCTGATTATAGTCTTCGCCCAAATCCCAATAATTTTTAGCTATCTGTTCGACTTCACGGTATCTCTTGGGCTCCTTTTGAGCATCGAATCGGACATTGGCCTCCAATTGCCTTCGAAAACCGGTAAAAGAAAAATTGCTGGAACCAAGGGTAGCTGCTGATTCGGCGATAAAGATCTTGGCGTGAAGTTTGTTTTTTTCATCGGGGATATACCTACTCACGATTCTACCTTTCTCAATCATCTCCTTGAATATGAGAATTTTATAGCACAAGCGTAAGGAGATACCTGCTTCCAGCCAATAGTCGACAACCTCTTGGGGGAAGTTCGATTTTTTGAGGCTGTATTCCTTGCGCCGGGCTGGACTGGGTTCACTGCCAAAAAGAATAGAGATCGACTTGGGCTGATCACCGTCCAAATCTGAGACAAAATCGATCAAATAATCAAGGGAGGTGAAACCTGTGATAATGAGGGGAGATGTGCTTGATCGAATATCGTTGAGAACAATGTCTTCAACTTTATTCTTGTCGAAATTTAACGGAAAACGCTGTTGTTCCGGCCAATCGGTGATGTTCCTTATCTTGGCCGACCTAACAACTTGTTCGTCAAATAAACCAAGCTGGGGTGTGAATAGGCGCAACGATACCTCTTGAAAGTTTTTCAATTTCGTCAAAGATGGATGTTTCGATACGACAACATGAGTCTCACTATAACAGCCAACCTAAAATCTATTGTTATTTCACTGTAAATACTATATTTTTTCAAGATATTTTTGATTTTTCAAAAAAAGCAAAAAAGTCTTCTGCCGCAAGGCTTTTGAACATTATCCGTTTGTTGACAATGAATACTAAGGACGTCATCAGAACCCATCGTTAGAGAGAGTATTCTTACCCAGAACCATAGGTCGTCAATGTGAATATCTTCCATACTCACTCCCAGATTATCGAAAACTACGGCACCTATATCCGCAGTTTTCTTAATATCGCTGATCCTCAAATTAGGGAATTGGTCGAGTCTGAACTCAATCGGGGGAAACTCTGGCCGGAACCGCTCTTGCAATTTAACCCGTCATTTGAAATGGCAGGTAGCGTGGAAGAATTGACGAAGTCCAGTCAATTGCATCCGGCATTAGCTGATATTTTCAAAGGTTACTCTCTTTACCGACATCAGGTTGAGGCTATCCGTTTAGGGTTGGATGGCCAGGATTTTATCGTCACATCGGGAACCGGGTCTGGTAAATCACTCACCTATATAGGAACCATCTTTCATCACTTACTCAACAACCCTAATGCGGCAGGAGTGGTCGGCATTGTGGTTTATCCCATGAATGCCCTTATCAACTCCCAGTTCGAGGAGTTCGATCGTTATCGTGAGAATTACGAAAAGGCCACAGGGCTGACCTTTCCCATTTCATTTGGCCAGTATACCGGACAGGAAAAGGAAGAAAAACGTCAGGGTATGCGAGAACACCCGCCTCAAGTACTCCTGACAAACTACATGATGCTGGAGCTGCTTCTCACCCGTATTCGTGAACGAAATATCCGAGAAGCCATTTATGAGAATCTCCGTTTTCTGGTATTCGATGAGCTACATACCTATCGTGGACGGCAGGGAGCCGATGTGGCAATGCTCATCCGGCGAATTCGCTCCCGTTGCGCAAATGAAGTACGCAACATAGGCACTTCAGCCACGATGGTTGCCGGGGGAAACCTGACCTCTCAGCGCAAACAGATTGCCGAGGTGGCTACGGTTCTTTTTGGGCGGCCATTTCACCCTGACCAAGTTGTGGTCGAGACTCTCACTCGCTCACTCACCTCTGTTTCAAAAAATCCAGAAAATTCTGAACTCGCAGCCAGTATCCATGCCGGCATTCCACTCGACAGCAATGCTGAGACCCTCAAGACTCATCCGGTAGCGACTTGGCTGGAAAATAATGTGGCACTTGAAGAACAAGACGGTTGCCTCATTCGTCGCAAACCGCAGAAAGTGAGTGAGATAATAACCGCTCTGGCAAATAGTTCCGGGTTAGAGAACGAACAATGCAAGGAGTTTCTCATTGCCTTGCTGCAATGGATAAGCGGTGTTAATCAGCGACTCCAGGCTGCTGGGCACCGATACACCATCCTACCTTTCAAGCTCCACCAATTTATTTCTCAGACAGGTTCGGTTTACAGCACTCTTGATCTTGATGATGCTCGCTTTATCACTTTAGAACCAGGTGTGTACAAGCAGGATGAAGAAGGGAAAAAACCTATTTTCCCCAATGTTTTCAGTCGGGCCAGCGGAGAGGCTTTTATTTGTGTTTCACGTGTGGGAAATCGTCTGGAACCAAGGGAGTTCCGTGAATTCTCTGAAGATGAGGAGACCACCGACGGATATCTCATTATTGGGGAGGATGTATGGGATCCTCTGGAAGACCTCGAAAATTTACCTGACTCCTGGTTGCTAAAAAGCAGAAAAGGCCCAAACGCTACAAAGCGGCCATTTTTCCCAAGCAAGCTGTATTTTGACGAATATGGTCAATGCTCTGAAACCACCCCTCTGAAATACTGGGGGTGGTTTATGAAAGCGCCCCTCCTCTTCGATCCTACCGGTGGTGTGTTTTATGACACAAAAACCAACGAAGGCACCAAGCTGACCAAGCTGGGGAGCGAAGGGCGCAGTACTTCAACCACCATCACTGCGTTCACGATACTCAATCAATTGAATGAAGTCGGATATCATCCCAATGACCAGAAGCTGCTGAGCTTCACCGACAACCGGCAGGACGCTGCCTTGCAGGCCGGACATTTTAATGATTTCGTGCAAGTCATTCAGCTTAGAGCAGGCATTCATAAAGCTTTACTGGATGCTCCAGCCCATTTGATCACCTTTGCCACCTTGGGTGAATCGATATTCAAGGCCCTAAATTTACCTTTTTCCGACTTTGCCACCCGTAAGGATGGATCAACTTTTCCTCATATCCAGAGACCTTACGAGCAATGTTTCCATAATTATTTAGTGTACCGCGCCCTTGCCGATCTCCGGCGTAGCTGGCGAATTGTCCTGCCCAATCTGGAGCAATGCGGTTTGTTGCGGATAGAATTTCAAGATTTGGATGAAACAGCGGCTACAGATACTGCCTGGAGCGATATACCGCTCTTGAATGCATTGAGACATGAAGTCCGGCGTGAATTCTTATATACAATTCTGGATTTCTTCCGCCTTGAATATGCCATTCATAGTGAAAATTACCTGACCCAATCCAAGATCAAAGAAAACGAAAAGCTCTTTCGTGAAATGTTGCGTCCCCCATGGACCCTTGATCGTAATGAAAATCTACGAGAACCATTTTTCATCCGTTACGACCCGCTGGCCAAATCCGTCAAAGTCTCATCAAAGAGCATGGGGCCGGCTAGTGCCTTTGGCAAATATATCAAGTTGTTTGTCAAGCAAAAGGGGTTGGATCTCAACCTTAAAGGGGATCACTATCGAGAGTTCATTTTGACATTGATGAATCGGCTTGTAGATGCGGATTATCTGATATCCAAGACGGTTAGGAGTGAAAAGAACGAAGAGACTCCGGTCTACCGCCTGCGAATCGATAAAATTATCTGGCTGCTTGGTGATGGCCATACGGTAAAGAGCGATGTCATTAAACGTCGCTCTTACCGCCAACAGAATCCACGGCCAAATGAATTTTTTCGCGACATCTACCAGCGCGATTTCTCGGCAACTAAACGGTTACGGGCCGAGGATCATACCGGTCAACTGGGGACCGATGCACGTATTGAAAGGGAAAATCTGTTTAGAGAGGGCAAGATCAGCGCTTTATTCTGTTCGCCCACCATGGAGTTGGGCATTGATATAGGGGGGTTAAGTGTTGTGCACATGCGCAATGCCCCTCCGAATCCATCAAATTACGCCCAACGCTCAGGACGGGCAGGTCGAAGCGGGCAAGGAGCTCTCATTTTCACCTACTGCTCCAGTTACTCTCCCCATGATCGCCACTATTTCCAGCAGCAGAAAGAATTGGTTGCAGGTGCCGTCCAGGCACCCCGCATTGACCTGTGCAACCAGGAATTGCTCATTACTCACCTAAATGCTCTCGCCATTTCTGAAGTTGGCCTGCCCGGCCTTGATGGCAACGAAGGAGAAAAACCATCAGTTATGCAGTTCGTCGAGGATGACGGCAACAAGATGCCCCTTTCTTCATCGGTACGAGCAGGTCTTGACCTTCCCCCTGGTACATTTAACACCATAAAATCGATGTTCAAGCAGGTGGTCAAAGACTTTGAAAAAGACCTTGAGAACAAAGCATCAGGTTGGTTTTCAGAGCAGTGGACCGAACAGAATTTATCACGGTTGGCCGATCATCTTGATGAATCGTTGCATCGTTGGCGAGGTCTCTATCGTTCTGCAAGAATCATCCTCACTAGAGCAACTCAACGCATTGAAAGTGGTACCCTAAGTTTAGGGAGCGAGGAATACCGGAAGTATAAACGAAATCAGGATCAGGCCACCCGTCAACTGGATCTCTTGCGGAACAATTTCAGCGGCAAGGCAAGTGAACTCTCCGAGTTCTACCCCTATCGCTATCTGGCCTCCGAGGGGTTTCTTCCCGGCTACAATTTTACCCGGCTCCCGCTACGGGTGTTCCTCCCTACGAGCGACTCCTCCGGCGATTTTATCTCCCGGCCGCGTACCATCGCGCTGCGTGAGTACGGGCCTCTCAATATCATCTACCATAACGGCCGTAAATTTCGCGTAACCCAACTGGTGGTGCAGGACACTGACGCTTCCCAATCCGAGGCGAAAATCAGTAAGAAGGCAGGATATTTTTTGCCGCCCGATCAGAAAGACTTGGAGGTTTGTCCCTTTACCGGTCTTGATCTCAGCGATAATGCCAACACAGAGCATCTGCATCATCTTGTGGAAATGACCGAATCCAGGGCTGAGGAGGTGGATCGGATAACCTGCGAGGAAGAAGAGCGGCGTTCCCTTGGTTTTGATATCAAAACCTACTTTTCGGTGGATGGAGGACAGTTGGATCGTATTAAAAAGGCAACGGTGATTTCCAGCGAAAATACACTGCTGAACCTTCGTTTTATCCCCGCAGCCCGCCTTGTCCATGTCAACTATGGCTGGCGTTCGCAACGATCTAATGGTTTTCCGATTGGCCTAGTTTCCGGTGACTGGCGCAGTTCCATGCCTGATGCGGAGAGTAATTACAAAGAGGCGTTCAATCTGGTCAAACTCTGGACGTCAAACCTCGCCGATGCCTTATATATAGAACCGGTCCAGCCCCTTGGTCTGACACCTGAGGGCGTCATAACCTTTCAGTATGCGCTGAAAAGAGCCATAGAAAATATTTTCCAGGTCGAATCCAATGAAATTGGTGCTGTCTCCATTGGTGACCAGGAAACTCCCAATATTCTCCTTTTCGAAGCGGCTGAAGGTAGCCTTGGTATCTTGTCACAATTTGTCGAAGATGTAGAGGTCTTCCATCAGGTGATTCAACAGGCTGTGACGATTTGCCGGTATGAAGACGAAAACTACAAAGACCCGGCTAGCTATGACGACCTGCTCAGCTATTACAATCAGCGGGACCATCGAAGCATAGATCGACACCTCATCAAGGACGCATTGGCAAAATTGCTCATTTGCGATATCGAAATCCAAAGCAACACCGGTTTTAGGAATTATGAAGAGCACTATCAGTCCCTGTTGCGAGGGTTTGACCCAACCTCCTCAACCGAATTGAAATTCCTCAATTACCTCTACGAAAACGGTCTGCGCCTGCCGGATGCCGCGCAAAAAAGGGTCGATGGGATTTTTGTGCAACCAGATTTTTATTATGAGCCCCGCTTCTGGGTGTTTTGTGACGGCACACCACACGATTCTCCCACCGTACAGGTCGATGATGAAGCCAAACGCCAGGCTATTATCGCCCAAGGCGATGAAGTGTGGGTTTATTATTACCGGGATAATCTGGCCGAGAAAATCGCGGCCCGCTCCGACATCTTCAGGAAGGTACGATGAGTATCATGCTCCAACCCGGAAAACTGGTTTCTCTGCGAGGCCGGGACTGGATCGTCCTGCCCTCTGAAGACAAAGATCTGCTGATCATTAAACCCTTGGGAGGTTCGGACGAGGAAATCGCGGGGATCTATCTGCCCCTGGCCATTCCCTCCGACCAACCTGTGGATGCCCGATTTGCTCCACCGGAAGCAGCAGATCTCGGCGATATCGGTACCGCACGGCTACTTTTCGACTCTGCCCGGCTCGCCTTCCGCAATGGTGCGGGACCGTTTCGATCTCTGGCAAAACTCTCCTTCCGCCCCCGTGCCTACCAGATGGTGCCGCTCATCATGGCCCTGCGCCAGGAGACGGTCCGACTACTGATAGCCGATGATGTCGGTGTCGGCAAGACCATCGAAGCACTGCTCATTGCCAAGGAAATGCTGGAACGGCGGCGAATTAAACGATTCGCCGTAATTTGCCTCCCTCACCTCTGCGAACAGTGGCAGGCGGAGATTAGAGACAAGCTTGACATAGAAGCCGTCATCATCCGCTCCAGCACCCAGGCTCGCCTCGACCGGCAGATCCAGGGCGACACCAGCGTTTACGATTATTATCCCTATCAGGTCATCAGCATCGACTTTATCAAGTCCGACAACCGGCGAAATGTCTTCATCGAACAATGCCCCGAACTGGTCATTGTCGATGAGGCCCATACCGGAGCACGCCCCGCCGGCGCTTCGAACAGTCAGCAGCAACGCTACCACCTTGTCAGCAGTATTGCTCGCAAACCGGATCAGCATCTCGTTCTGCTCACCGCCACTCCCCACAGCGGCAAACCCGAGGAATTCCACTCACTCCTTGGGTTGCTGCGAAAGGAATTCGAATTTCTCGACCTGCCCAATTCCAATCAGGCCCAACGTCGAGAGTTGTCCCGATTCTTTGTGCAACGCAAAAGGGCCGATGTGGCCAAATGGTCGACGAAAGAGGACACCCCTTTCCCCGAACGCGAGGCTTTTGAATGGTTTTATGAGCTCGGGGAGAAATATTCGTCGTTTTTCGAAGAAATCATCGAATTTGCCCGCAAGCTGATTGCTCCGGATCTGAAACGAGGCGGTCATAAACGGGTCCAGTATTGGACTGCGCTGGCACTCCTGCGCGGTGTTATGTCGAGTCCGGCCGCCGGCATTGAGATGCTCAAGACCCGGCTCACGAGCCTGACGACCATAACCGATGATAACCAGCCGACGATTTATGACGTATTTGAAGAGGAAGCGGAGAATCCTGTCCGGGACACAGAATTCGGCTTTGAGGGCGACAACGCCCCAACCCAGCTCTTCGAGCGTCAGGACTGGACCAATACACAACGTCAGTCGCTCCGAGCCTTTGCTCTTCAACTAGAGACTCTGGCTAACCTCAAGGATGACCAGAAACTTGCCTCGGCGGAACTCATTATTGAAGATTGGTTGGATGAAGGATTTCATCCGGTTGTTTTTTGCCGTTATATCGCCACTGCCAATTATGTGGGTGCCCACCTTGCCCCAGCGCTCAAGAAAAAATTTCCCAAGCTCGATATCCAGGTCATTACCAGTGAACTGCCCGATGAACTCCGCAAGCAACGGATTGAAGAAATGGGTAAATCTCCCCAGCGGGTGCTGATCGCCACCGACTGTTTAAGCGAGGGCATTAACCTGCAACGGGATTTCACCGGTATCCTGCATTACGATCTGCCCTGGAACCCAAACCGACTGGAACAGCGGGAGGGCCGGGTTGATCGGTACGGCCAGGTAGCGCCCAAGGTCAAAGCATGTCTGCTGTACGGCGCCGACAATCCCATCGATGGCATCGTTCTTGATGTCCTCTTGCGCAAGGTCAGGGAGATCAAGCGAGCCACCGGCATCAACGTCCCCTTTCCGGAGGATTCGCAAAGCATCATCGACACCATTACCCAGGCCTTGCTGCTCAATCCTGATCGTCGCATCTCTGTCAAGGGCGCCAGAAAACGAGGTGGTCCAATTCAGCTCACCTTGGATTTCGGAGGCCTCTCCGAGGCCGAGCAGGCCAAGGCAAACATCAGTCGTAAGGTCGATGAGGCAGCGGAGCGGGAAAAAGTTTCCCGCAGCATCTTTGCCCAGAACGCCATTAAGGCCCAAGAAATTGAAGCTGACCTGCGCGAGATGGACGAGGCCATCGGTGATCCCAAGGCAGTGGAGGAATTCGTTGTTGCCGTTCTCAATAACCTGTTTGGTGTGCAGGTTATTCTGGATGCCAAGGGTTATCGCGTCATCACCGGCAACCTGCCGCCGCAACTCCGGGAACTCCTGCCTCCTGGAGATCCGCTCAAAATCAGCTTTCTCTCGCCCACCCCTGAAGGATATCACTACCTGGGACGCAATCACCGTTTTGTCGAACAACTCTGCCAGCTGGTCATGGCCAACACCATGAATCGATTTGACAAGCGTGCCGCCCGCTGTGCCATTGTTCGCACCCGGCAGGTCAGTATCAAAACCACGCTGCTGCTCTTCCGCTGCCGCAATGTCATTGAGCAAACCAAAAGCGGCCATCAGATTGTGGCTGAGGAAATGCTGCTCTGGGGATGGCGGGGAACACCACAGCTAAAGGAATTTCTTGCCCACGAAGAAGCCAAAAACCTGCTGGGCACCGCGAGGGCCTCATCCAACCTATCCCCGCAGGCAAGAGCCGGTTTTCTCGACAACGAACTCAAGCTCCTCCAAACTCTGGATACCGAGTTTTTGAGTGTCGCCGAAGCCCAATCAAAAAAACTGGTAGCCGCCCATGAGCGTTTCAGCAGCCTCATGGATCATCAAAAATTCCAGGTCGTGTATCCTGTGCTCCCCATGGATCTGCTGGGCCTCTACATTCTGCTGCCGGAGTAACCCCATGCCTCTTCCTGTGAACATCAACGATCTTCTCATGGGCAAGCCCGTGGAATGGGAGCGTCTCGAATTCAAGGCGGATTGGAATCCCGAGGAAATCCTCCACACCCTCTGCGCCTTTGCTAACGATTTCCATAATCTTGGCGGCGGCTATATCATCATCGGCATTGCGGAAGAAAACGGACGCCCGGTGCTTCCACCGGCCGGTATCGACAGCGCCAGAATCGATGGCATCCAGAAGGAACTGCTGGGCCTGGGATTCAACGCGATCATTCCCTATTACCATCCCCTTGTCGTGCCCGTGGAAATCGAAGGCAGGCATATCCTGGTTCTTTGGGCTTTGGGCGGCCAGACCCGCCCGTACAAGGCCAAACGATCTTTGGCCAAGGACAGCAAGGACTACGCCTATTACATCCGCAAGGGTTCCAGCACCATCCGCGCCCGGGGTGCCGATGAAACCGAACTCATGTCCCTGACCGCCACGGTTCCCTTTGATGATCGTTTCAATCAGCAGGCCAAGATTGAGGATCTCTCCCGCGATCTGATGCTCGACTATTTACAGCGAGTGGGCAGCGATTTGTTGCGCCAGGCCCCAAAACTTTCCCTTGAGGAGTTGGGGCGACAGATGGGGATCATTGGCGGCCCGGTCGAATCGCCGTTTCCGCTCAATGTCGGGCTCATGATGTTCCATCCTGAGCCTTGGCGATTTTTCCCGGTGATGCAGATTGACGTGGTATGGTTCCCCAAGGAGGGACCCGGCGGCAACAAATTCTCGGAAAAGGTCTTCAGAGGCCCTCTGCCTCAGATGACCCGTGATGCCCTCGACTACATCAAGCGCAATTTCATCAGCGAAACAGTGATCAAGCACCATGGCCGGGCCGAATCCACCCGTGTCGAGAATTTCCCCTATGATGCCATCGAGGAAGCCGTGGTCAATGCGGTCTATCACCGGGGATACGATGTCCGCGAACCAGTGGAAATTCGCATCATGCATGATGAATTGGTGGTGCTCAGCTATCCCGGACCGGACCGCTCGGTGCGCCTCGATCAGCTCCGCCTCGGCCGCGCCCATTCGCGCCGCTATCGCAATCGCCGCCTTGGTGAGTTCCTCAAAGAGCTGGAATTTACCGAGGGTCGCTCAACCGGTATCCCGAAAATTCTTGAGGCCATGGCCAGAAATGGTTCTCCACCTCCTGAATTTGAATTCGACGAAGACTACAGCTATTTCATGGTTCGCCTGCCAGTGCATCCGACGGCGCTTGAAGTCTCAACCTCGGTAAAAGGCGATCAGCAGGAACCTCGTCCTGGCACCAGGTCGGCACCAAGTCGGCACCAGGTTGAAATCCTGCAAAAGTGCGGGCAGGAGAGCGCTCTTGCCGATCTTATGGCCCTCATCGGCAGGGCCGACCGCACCAAGTTCAGGAACCAGGTTATCAGGCCATTGCTTCTGAGAGGCTTGCTGGAGATGACCATTCCTGACAAACCCACCAGCAGCAAGCAACGTTACCGTCTTACCGATAAAGGTCGCGACCTGCTGGCCACTCTCGAAACAACCAAGCCATGAATTATCCCTCCATCCGCATCGAAGGCGCAATTTTTTCTCCGGACATTCTCGACCGGCTGGAGGATATCGCCGGCCAGCGCCCCGTCGATTTTGGCCTGGACGGCAGCACCAAGGTCAAGGATGAGATTGCCCGGGCTTGGGCCGATGCCCAGGATTACTGGCGCATCTTCCAGCGTAAGCTCGAACCCCTCAAGCCTGACTCTCCGGCCACCAGTGAAACCCGCAATAACTGGGTTGTCCCATTGCTCGGCCTCCTTGGTCATCAGTTGGAATATCAGGCACGCGGCGTCACCATCAACGACAAGCTCTATCCCGTTTCCCATCGGACCACTAACCGGGGCAACACCCCCATCCATATCATCGGCTGCCGCGAAACGGCCGGGCTCGACCGCAAACCGGAAAAGACCGGCGGCCCGCGGATGTCTGCCCATGCCATGGTTCAGGAATATCTCAACCTCAAGGACGAACTTTACGGCCTAGTTACCAATGGCCTTGTCCTCCGCCTCCTGCGCGACAGCTCCCGGTTGATCAAGCTCACCTATCTTGAATTCGATCTCGATCGCATCTTCTCCGACGGCCTTTTTGCCGATTTCGCCGTTCTCTACCGTTTGCTGCACGCCAGCCGCCTGCCCCAGAGCGTCGAGGATTCCTCCGCTTGCTGGCTGGAGCGCTACCACCAGGATTCCCTTGATTCCGGCGCCCGCATCCGAGAAGGCCTGAGCAAGGCGGTGGAACAAGCGATCCTGGCCTTTGCCAACGGCTTCCTCAGCCAACAGGGCAACCATGATCTGCACGAACAAATCCAATCGGGACAGCTCACCCCGGAAAGGTACTACCAGCACCTGCTCCGTCTGATCTACCGGCTGCTCTTTCTTCTCGTTATCGAGGAGCGGGGCCTGGTTTTCCCGACCGATGCCGAGAGCGCTCACCGCGAGATGTACTTTCGCTTCTACAGCCTGCAGCGTCTGCGGCGTCTCTCCGAAAAACAGCACCTGGCCGATCCCCGGCATCGGGATCTCTGGTTGGCTCTGTTGACCACCTTCCGTCTCTTTGAGTCCGGCGGTCCTGGCCGGAAAATGGGACTCGCTCCTCTGGCAGGTGACTTGTTCGATCCTAACGCCATCGGCCCCCTGGCCACCTGTACGCTGGGCAACGATGTTCTCCTCGGCTGTCTGCGCTCGCTTGGCCTCTATCAACATCCGGACAGCAGCCAGCTCATCCGTGTCAACTATGCTGCCCTCAATGTCGAGGAGTTCGGTTCTGTCTACGAGGGCTTACTGGAATACCAACCTGTCTTCATATTCACGGATGGACGGATCGAATTCATCTTTGCCCAAGGCGATGTCCGCGCCGCCACAGGTTCCCACTACACCCCGGACGACCTGGTCCAGCCGCTGATCAAACATTCGCTTGACTATTTGATCGCCGAAAAGCTCCAGGCAGACAATCCGGAGCAGGCCCTGCTCTCGCTGCGCGTGGCCGACATATCCTGCGGATCCGGTCATATTCTTCTTGCCGCCGCCCGGCGCATCGCCACAGAACTGGCCTATGTCCGCACTGGCGAGGAACAGCCATCCCCTTCAGCCTTTCGTTCCGCTGTCCGCGCCGTCATCCGCCACTGCATTTACGGTGTGGACCTCAATCCCCTGGCCGTCGAGCTCTGCAAAGTTGCCCTCTGGCTGGAGGCCCATAATCCCGGCGAGCCCCTCAACTTTCTCGATCACCACATCAAATGCGGCAACGCCATTGTCGGCTTTGCCCGGCGAGAGGAACTGGAGCGTGGGGTGCCGGATGAGGCTTTTGTGACGCTGCCGGGTGACGACAAGGAAACCGCTGCCATCCTGAGGAAACGCAACAAGGCTGAACGACTGGAGCATAAGAGCGGTCAGACTCGTGTCGAGGACTACTCACCGCAAATCAAAAGGCAACTGGACGATATTCTGCGTGGTTGGCGGGAACTCTCCGCACTCCCGGAGCAAACCCCCGAGGAGATCGAAGCCAAAAAACACCGGTACCAGCGCTTTGCCAAGGAAAAAGAGACCCTGCACATTCAGCAGATTGCCGCCATTCCCATTGCCCAATTCTATCAGGAGAAGACTCCGGAGAATGTGCAGAAGTTCGTCACCGATGCCGAGTATCGAAGCTATTTGACAGGAGAGCGCCAACCACAGGGGCAGACTACAGCCGCTGCTTGGGCTCGAAGTTTCGATAAATGTTTTTTTCACTGGTTCTTGGAGTTTCCCGAGATAATCGAACTGGGAGGCTTTGACTGCATTTTAGGGAACCCTCCATATTTGGGAGGGCAAAAGCTCAGCGGCACTTATGGACATGCCCTTTGTGGATATGTGAAATGGCAGTATGCCCCAACCGGGCTTTCCGACTTGGTCGTCTATTTTGTCCGGAGAATATTTTCTTTGCTGCGTCCCGAAGGGTTCACCGCTTTCATTACTACAAATTCAATCAAGGATGGAGACATAAGGAAGGACGGACTAGAACAAGTGATCAAACAGGGCGGAATGATCAACATGGCGGTACGCGGCATCAAATGGCCGGGCAGGGCAAACCTGGTGGTCGCACTGGTTGCCCTCCACAAAGGCGTTTGGCTTGGGAAACGAATGCTGGATGGAAAATATGTATCGATTATAAGCACCTTATTTGAAGATTGTCATGACTTGAGTGAACCAAAAGCGCTTCCAGAAAATAGAAATCGTCTTTTTCAGGGTTCGATTTTTTTGGGCGAGGGATTTCTCCTCTCTCACCAAGAAGCAGATGCCATGAAGTCAAACAATCCGCACTTGGCCGAAGTCATCTTTCCGGTTACCAATGGACATGAGATCAACAACCAGCCAGACCAGGCACCAGGGCGGAAAATTATAAACTTCTTTGATTGGCCCTTGGATAAAGCTCAGGTGTATGGGGAAGCTTTCGAGAGGATTGAACAACTCGTAAAGCCCGAGAGAGAGAAGGTTAACCGCGCAGCTCGGCGTGAGCGATGGTGGCAATACGCCGAACGTTCCACGGGATTATATAACGGTATTCGCGGAATAGATCGTTGTTTTGTCGCAGCTGTTGTTACAAAATATTTAAATTTTTCATCCGTTCCAACCAATATTGTCTTTACACACAGATTATATGTTTTCGCTACTGATCGTTGGGATCTCTATACGGTGGTCCAATCGACTCTGCACGAAGTTTGGGCGCGAAAATACAGTGGAGCACTGGAAACAAGGTTAAACTATTCCCCTTCCCTGTGTTTCGACACCTTCCCTTTTCCACAGGAACTCTGGCTAAATTGCCTTCCAAGCTTGGCTGAAATCGGCGAGCACTACCACGAACATCGCCGCCGCCTCATGCTCCAGCTCTGGCTCGGCCTCACCGACATCTACAATCACTTCCACCGCCGCGACCTCACCCCCGAACACGTCGCCAAGGTCAGCAAAAAATCCTCAGAAGAGGCCGAAGCCGGCTACCAGTCCATCCTCGAACTGCGCAACCTGCACCGCCAACTGGACAACGCCATCCGCGACGCCTACGGCTGGTCCGACCTTGACCTCGATCACGATTTCCACGAAATGGAAACCCTGGCGGAAAACGACCGTGTCCGCTACACCATCAGCCCCACAGCCCGCAAAGAGATCCTCAAACGCCTACTGGCCCTTAACCACCAGCGCGCCTCCGAGCAGGCCACCACCAAACCACCCAAAACCACAACCAAAAGAACCCGCAAAGCCAAAAAAGACGAACGCCAAGGGAGCTTGTTTTAATCTGTTCTAGATTCTTTCAATCAGTTGATAACGAATGAGGCGTGATTGATGACGGAGATCAAATTCCCTGCAACCTGGATTGACGAAAATCGTTTTGAAGAGGCTCTCTCGTCCAACGATTATCCTCATGAAACAACATCCGCAAAAATAGTATTTTCCTTTCCATTTAACTGCAAAGTTATGATAGGAACGGCGGTTCGCCTTCTTTCACTTGCAAATCAACTCGATCACTGTTGCAAAAATGTAGTGTTGGATTTTTCGGAAGGTGAATCTGGCGCAATGGGATATTTGAATAGAATGGGATTTTTTGATCATCTAGCTCCAGGGATTACTGTACTCCCGGATCGGCCCATTTTATCTGGTGCTTTTGTTTATGGGAGAACAAATCGAAATCTTGTTGAAATTGAGGCAATTAACAAAAGTCATAGAGATCAAAGTCTACCTTCTCGTTTGACAGATACCTTGATGGAATCATGCTCTGGACGAACAGATGCCAATGAGTTGGAAGGGGCAGCCTGGACAATTTTTGCTGAGTTAATTGATAATATCTTTTCCCACAGCCAAACTCCTCTTGATGGTTATGCTGCTTCACAACTCTATCGTAATGGTAATAGTCTCAAGGTAGTTGTTTCTGATAGCGGACTTGGGATAATGGAAACCCTCAGGCCGTCTCTCCATGCTGAATATCCCAACTTGGTCGGCCTTTCAGACCTCCAACTTCTTGTCGAAATATTTCGACAAGGAATATCACGGCATGGTGGAGATAGAGGATGTGGTTTAAGAGGTAGTGCTCAAAAAGCTATTAAATTCAACGCTAATTTAGAGGTGCGCTTGCCAAAAGTGCGCTCTCTTCTTGTCCCTGCTCAAGGGACATACCAGCCAAACAACAAAGCATACTGTTCGGAAAATTTGCCTTTGATTTGGGGAACCCATATTATTTTTGATTTCCATCTTGACCAGAAATGATAATTCTGGTTTAGTGGATTCAATGAATCAGAATACCCTAACCTTAAAGCTGTGCGAATTTATGGAAACCCCGGAGGGATGGGGTCGTGATCATGGTCGCAAAGTCTATCAGAAATTGATTGATTTTGTTGAGGATCATCCGGGATTCATGATCTTCATGGTTTCGCTTGAAGGAACAAAACGTGTCGACATATCTTTCGCTTCCGAAACAATTGTGGAGCTTGCACGCCGTTATCGGGGGCAAAAAGGTTTCTGTTTTGTCGATCTTACCGACCAGGATATGCTCGAAAACTGGGAGGCAGCAGCCTCGCGCAAAAAACAACCAATCATGCTTTGGCAGGGCAATAAAGGACGACCAATTGGAATCGGGCCAAGTCGGGGTGCATTGAGTGCATTTGAGTTCGCGATTACGAGAGAGAGCGTTAAAGCAGCTGAATTTGCAGCATCCATACCGGCGATGTCGATTGCCAACGCAAGTACCAAATTCAAGCAACTCTGGGAGCAGGGATTCCTGCTTCGCCGAGAAGATATTGCTGAGTCTGGTGGAGTAGAATTTTCATACTACCGAATAGGGTAGTTTTTTTTGAGCGCTCGTTCATCTGGTTCAGTGAACGAGATTGACGGTAACAGGTAGCGGAGAAAAATTAGTGCATAAAATCATTTTTTACCCAGTAGGCAACGGCGACACCAGCCAGATCATCCTCGAAAACGGGAAGCGGTTGTTGTTTGATTTTCGGCACCAAAAAAAGAGTGAAGCAGATGGTTCAAAGGATTTTAACCTCAAAAAGCACCTGAAGGATGAGTTGGACAAGGAACAGCGCGATTATTTTGATGTCGTTGCTTTTACTCATGGTGACAGTGATCATATCTGTAACAGTACTGAGTTTTTTGAGCTTTTACATGCCGCCAAGTATCAAGGTGATGGACGCATTAAGATCAAAGAGCTCTGGGTACCAGCAGCAATGATTCTCGAAACAGCGACAAACGATGAACAAAGCGATGAATTCATTTTCTGGCGCCAGGAAGCCCGTTATCGTCTCAAGCAAGGCAAAGGTATTCGAGTTTTTTCCAAGCCAGAAAAGCTCAAGCAATGGCTTGAGGATAACGATTTGCACGTCGACGATCGCCGCAGCCTGATTACAGATGCTGGACAGCTAGTCCCTAATTTCAGCCTCAACGTTGATGGAGTCGAATTCTTCTGCCATTCCCCATTCATAAAACACATAGATGGGAACGACATCATGCGCAACGAAGCGGCACTTATTTTTCAAGTGCGTTTTGAGGTATTGGGTACTCGCTTCAATTATTTCGCAACGGGAGATTCGGAACATGAGGTTCTTGCGGATATCGTCGATATAACCACTTATCACGGCAACGATGATCGCCTCGACTGGGATCTATTCAACATCCCACATCATTGTAGTTATCTTGCGCTTGGGCCAGACAAGGGCGACAGAGAGACGACCCCGGTCGATCGCGTAGCTGAATTATTGCTCCATGGGCAGAAGGATGCATATATCGTTAGTTCCAGCAATCTAATTGGCATTGACAAAGCTGCTTATGAACAACAACAACCACCACATATTCAGGCCAAGAATACTTATGTCAATTATCTCCAGAAGATCAAAGGACGACGTTTTTTAGTCACAATGGAAGAGCCCTCTGAGTCTAAGCCACAGCCAATCGTATTCGAAATCTCGAAAAACGGCGGAAAATTGGCTTCCACGAAAATGGTTGGCGCAGCATCTATAATAGCGTCAGTACCACCGCGAGCAGGTTGAACATTGGAGACATATTATTCATTCGGTGAAATTATCGAGGGCTCGCTTCCAGATTGTTTAACTGTGCCTTGGGCAAAAGAAACCTGGAACATAATTATACGCCACCAAAAATTTGCCATCGTTGAGGCGAGACGGCAACACTACGGCGAGAATTATGCAGAGATCCTGGTTGTTGACTGCGAAAACGATGAAGTACCGACAAAAAATCATGTTGGCATCGAGTATCGCGAAAGACTAGGCTTGCTTTTCCATAGCGAGGCCGATCGCATCCCCGAAGTTCGTGCGTTACGCATCGATTTTCCAGCTACACTTCACCAAAACCATGTGCCAAAAGGAGAACCCCCGAGTCTCTGTCTTTATTTTGAACCTTGGATCGCTGTTCGCGCAACTTGGACGCCACAGAAACACCTAAACCGAATAATGTGGTGGCTGGCTGAAACCGCAAGCGGCACTCTCCACCGGGCTGAGCAACAGCTTGAACAACTCTATTTTCAAAGTCCCATCGAACTTATTCTTCCTTACGATTTCGAAGACAAAGTCACCCGCAAAGACTACAAACTTGTCGCAGAGGGACGTGGAAAAGATTCAAATAAATTAACCTTGATGGGGACAATGAGTCCTCTGGGTACAACCACTGGAACTCTAGAACTACCTTGCATCGCATTATCACTGACGCCAATAGTACACGGACCTATCGAACACTTTCCGCATACTCTTGGCGGACTTTACGATCAACTTGAAAATCGAGGAGCCTCATTCGCCCGACCACTTTTCAACGCGATTCGTGATCTCAGTCAAAACGGGTTCGTTGTAAAACCACAAGCATCGAACACCTTGCTCATTCTAAGTGTCCCTCTGCTTCGAGAAATGAATGGGCCTATTGAGCGTACAGTGGTGAAAGGTTTTATAGTCCAGAACAACATTGCAGATCTCGGAGTAGCGAGTGGCGCTCTTGAGAAAGTAGATAATGTATATTTGGCGGTGAACCTAATTGGTGTCGAGAATCCAGAGCGCCAGGACTGGCGAAATTTTGAGATTAATCCTCTTGAAATTACACCAGCTTTTACGCCGGAACTCGCTCGGCAGGCTTGCGGCATCGAGGATAAGGGGCCAACAGGTACACTCGCTGGAGTCGGTGCTCTCGGAAGTGAAATGTTCAATTTGTGGATGCGCGCAGGATGGGGGAAATGGACGATTGTCGATTCAGACCTTGTCAAACCGCATAATATGGCACGTCATAGTTCATTGGAGTGTCATGTCGGATTTCCAAAGGTCGATGCGGTAAAAAATTTAGCTGACAATTTAATGCCTCAACAACCGTCTAATACAACAGCCATTTCGGAAGATGCCACTAACCTGGAGAGTGCAGAGGTCAGAAATTCACTGGATTTGTCGGATATAGTAATCGATGCAACAACAACCCTCGACTTTCCAAGAGCACTAGCCGCCCGTGATAGTGTTAAGCGGGCACTATCAGTCTTCGTAACACCATCGGGGTATGGAGCTGTGATGCTCATGGAGGATGTGAGGCGGGCAATTCGACTAGACTCCATAGAATCTCAGTATTATCGGCATGTAATATCCCAACCTTGGGGCAGGCAACATCTCATCAACCATCAGGGACATCTGTGGGCAGGGGCCGGCTGCCGTGATATTTCTGCAGTTATCCAAAATGAAATCCTTGCCGTCCACGGTGCGAATCTTGCCAGAATGGTACGCATACGCTCAACCGCATCTGAAGCATTCCTGCATATTTGGCACTACGACCCTGATACCGGTTCGATTACGGATAATAGTTACAAAGCTGTAGCGACAAAGGTCTCTAAACTTGGTGGTCTTCAAATTGTCTGGGATGAAGAAATTCAAGGTAAAATCCGTTCACAGCGTGAAAAAAATCTGCCTAACGAGACTGGGGGCGTATTACTAGGATACTTTGACCTGGTCCAGCATAAGGTGTTCATTGTGGATGCGCTAGCTGCCCCGCCAGATAGTCACGCCGACGCAACCAGTTTCATCCGTGGCATCCAAGGATTAGAGGATGCTGTTAAAAACGCAGGAGAACGGACTGCTAATATTGTCGGGTATGTTGGAGAATGGCATAGTCATCCACGACATTGCTCTTCCAAGCCCAGCAGTTACGATATGGTTCTATTAGCGCACTTGGCCGTTGCACTAGAGTTCGAAGGACTACCGGCCTTAATGTTGATTGTCGGTGAAGACCAAGAGACGTGGTATACGGGTAAAATAGATGATAAGTGAGATATCGGGCGGTAATCAAATAGGGCTTGCCCTTTCGGGAGGCGGCATTCGGGCGATGGCATTCCACTCTGGGTTACTTGCATTCGTAAGCATTCCCCGAATACTTAACAGAAATTCAACTTCTTGTTAAGAAGTGCCCAAAATGGGGGCTAATTAATAGATTTAAAAAACACCGAAATGAACCACACATTTCCCTTGATGAATACATAAGGGTATTAACAATGCATTTCAGCGCACAAGATGTCCTGCGGCCAACTTTCCACTGACCGCGGCGAAATAACAGAGATATCTCTCAGAAAATGACAGGAGAAGCAATGAAGGAACTACTTGAGAAGCTAGGTTCGTACAACATTTTCAACTATCTCCTTCCCGGTGTACTTTTCGCTGCATTTATTGATTGGTCAACTTCCATAAAACTCCTTCAGGTGAATATGGCTGTTGGGGCCTTCATATACTATTTTCTCGGCTCTATCGTTAGTCGAATAGGCTCGCTGTTAATCGAACCTGCCTTTTTGTGCCTAGGGCTTGTTGAATTTGCACCATATGAGGACTTTGTGCGTGCGGCAAAAACTGACCAGAAGCTCGAAATTCTGTCCGAGGTTAACAACATGTACCGGACAATTTGTTCGCTGATGCTTTCAATGGCAGTCGTTGGCGCATACCAATACGCAGCCTCTCATCTTGCACTTCTCCAGCGCGCAGCACCAATTGTAATAGTTTGTGGATTGTTTGTTTTGTACTTAGCTGCCTATCGAAAGCAAACAGCCTATATCCGGAAGCGCATCGCCGCGAATATCCAGAAGTGAGTAAACCGAATGCATATCTATACACTCAATGTCGGCCAGGGACAGTTAGTCGTCGTAACGGGCTCGTCTCAAGCGTTTATCGTAGACACGTACGTTCCAATTAACCCGACCAATGACGTCATCAATGTCAAGGCTGCGCTAGCTTCAATCCTCCATGGCAAGGAACTTGTTGGTCTAATCGTAACTGGATTCGACGCTGATCATTTCAATGAGGTTGGAATGAGAATAGTTTTGAACAAATACCGACCCGACTGGATTATGTACCCGAAGTACTTTAAGAAAACGAAGGAAGCGAACTCATGTTTTTCTGTTATAGAAGGATTCGAGACTCAAAAGAAATTCAGGCGGGTGTCCGTCTCGCTGTCGCAAAATGACACTCGGTTCTATAGCAAGCTCTCATCGGATTTCTCATATGAGGTACTATCTCCGCACGCCGCTGATATGAACTCTTCAAACAACTGTTCCCTTGTGTGTAAAGTCAAAGAGCATGCTACAGGGAAAACGTACTTGATCACCGGGGACACTGAGAACGATCGGTGGGATTCAATCGCTTACTACTTCGGTGATGCTCTCTCATCAGACGTTCTCGCAGCACCTCACCACGGTTCGAAGAACGGCATCACAGCAGGAGCACTCAATCTTATTCGACCACGTACGGTTCTGATTAGCGCGGGTGTCGACAATCAATACGGGCACCCTGATGCGGGGACAACGCGTCTATTCGCTGCTCATACTAGCGATTACTACAGCACCAGCTATGGAAAGGGGCAATCCCTGAAAACGATTGTGTCGGCAACAGAAGTTAAGACATTCAAATTTACGGCATGAAGCCTAACAAACGCTTGCAACAGAGGCTATATTGACGCTTTGAACTTTAATGTTTGTTCGTTTCTTCAGTCACGTTGTTTCTTCTTTTTTGGCCCGAAGGCCAAGTTTCTTGGTTTCTTGACACTTACTGGGCTTTGAAAAACAAAAAAACGGCTGCCTAACCTATATGGTCGGAGCAGCCGTTGGCGTTGCAGGGGGTTCTTCGTTCCTTCAGTTTCTTTCTTTATGCTGCTGCCGGCAGCGTTTCTTCCTGAACGCAGACAATCCCAGCCTTGTCGAGGACAAAGTCGGCGGCTTGCTGGGCCTTGGCAGCAGCGGTGAAGATGGCTTTGCTGTCACCCTGGAGGATCTGCAGCCAATGGCTAATATACTCTGGATGGCGCATGTTCTCAAAGGGAATGCCGGTATGGGTGCCAAGGAAGGCGGCGCCGATCTCGGCCACCAGTTCCTCGAAGGCATAGCCGAGATCACCGAACCGGGTGCTGAACACCCGGTTCAACCGGTCGGGATGGCCCGTCCAGTGGCAGATTTCATGGTAGCCGGTGGCATAGTAGAAATCACCATGCTCGAAGATGGACCGATGCGGCAGAATTACCATATCCAGTCCCGGTAGGTAGCAGGCCTTGTTGCCGCCATGCTTCAGGTTCGGCAGGGCCAGGATCTGCTCCGCCAGCTCGTTGCATGCGTCCACATCCGGTGCTTCTTCTTCGACCAACGGCGGCAACTCCAATCCCTCGCACTGCTCCACATTGAACACCGTGTAGCTGCGGGCAAAGGGGATCAGCTTCCGCTCCTGTTCATCGTCGGTGAGTGCATCGGACTCCGCATCGCCGTCCCGATCCCTAGCGGGCAGGAACTTCCAGAAAACAATGGACGCCCCTTTCTCGCCCTTGCGTACATGGCCGCCCAACTGCTCGGCATTGCGATAGGTGAGCCAGCGGGGATCGACATGACCACGGGCCAGCGCCACCAGGTTGAGCAACAGCACGTTCATTCCCCGGTAGTGTCGGTTGGTGAGCGCATTGCGGAACGGGCCGTAATGGACCGTTTGCCAGGGCTTGGCCCATGGGTTGACGCCGTCTTCCAAGGCGGTGATGATCTTGGCGGTGATTTCTTCGTAGATGGATATTTTTTGATCGTTCATAGTCTCGCTCCTTGGGTGCAGGGATATTTCATCGGGTCGTCCCCAATGGGTGTCATGCGCTGTGATGGCCGGTTTCGGAAAGGGAGAGGACCTCTTCCCCCACGATCAGATGATCGAGCACCCGGACATCGATCACCTTGAGGATCTCGGTCAGGGTACGGGTGAGTTCCAGATCTTCCTTACTGGGCTGGATGCCGCCGGAGGGGTGGTTATGGGCAATGATGACCGACGCTGCATTAAGCGTCAGCGCCTCCTTGACCACCTCACGGGGATGGACTGAGTTGCGATTGATCGAACCCCGGAACATCTCCCGCCAGGCCAGCACCTGATGCCGGCTGTCGAGGAACAGACAGCCAAACACCTCGTGTTCCAGGCCGGTGAGCTTAAGCCCGATGGCCTCCTTAGCGGCGGTGGGCGACAGGATCGCGGCCCCACGCCGGAACTGATAACCGCTCAACCTGCGGGCTTCGGAGAGGATGGTTTCCTTGGGTGCGGGTTGATAGATCCCGCACAAATCTTTGATGTAGAGCATGTGTGCCTCCTATGGATGTGGCACAATAGCCCATCGGGGCAGTGTGCCCCGTCTGGGATTGGTTTGAGTTCGACTGGTTTCAAGCAGCCTGGCGGACCTCGGCCAAGACATAGTGGCCAAGGTGGGGCGGCTTGTAGAGACGAATGGGTTTGCGGTTGATCTCGCCATGACCCTGGCGGTCATAGCTGCCGATCCGGCGGTCTTGCCAATAAATCACCCCGGCTTGCAGCCGGAACCGATTGCCTTCCACATAGGCCACCGCTGTGTTGCCCCGGAGATAGACCCTTCCCCTGATCACCAACTCGTGGCGGACTAGGGCGGTCTGGCCATCGGGAGAACTGATGGTGGTTGTGGTGGTCACCCGGGTTTCCTCGGTGGTGGTGATGCGTTCGGTCTCATCGAGATCAAGTACGGAGGTGAGTTCCCGCTGGCGATACCTGCTCCAGGCAGTGGTGACATCCTCCACCGGCTGCTGGCCGGTGAGGGCCTTGGCCAGCTCGTAGAGCATGCTGTTCTCCGATTCGGAAAGCGCAGCCAGTCCTTGACCCGAGAGTTCGCCCTCAACTGCGAGCGAGGTCTCCATCTTCTGGGCCATGAGGCTGAGCGCCTTGTCCTGCATGGTTTCGGCATAAGCCAGGTAGAAGACCCGGACCGGCAGGTTCTGACCAATCCGCCAACTACGGCGGCTGGCCTGCCTGAGGGTGAACACCGAATAGCCGCACTGGAAGAAGACGATGGTCGGGAAGTCGAGCAGATCCAGACCGGTCTTGACCAGGTTGGGGTTGCAGAGCAGACAGTCGTACTGGCCGGTGGCGAGGTTTTCTTGCAGCCAGTCTTCCCGCTGTTCCGGTTTGACCGCCTGTCCCCGCAGGACCAAAGGGGAGAATCCTTGTTGATGCAGCTTGTCTACCAGGGTGGGCACCAGGTCACGGGTACCGGTGTGTTCGAGAAAGACCGCCACCTTGCGGCCCTGTTTGCGTTCCGTGGCCAGGATTTCCAATAGCCGCTTTTCCTTGGCCAGGAGGTTGATCTCCAGGGCCGGAGCCGAGGCTATCAATTCCTCCACGCCTCCACGTTCGAGATAGACCCGTTCGCCGAAGCGGCAACCATCCGGATAGGCCAAGAGGCTTTGCAGCATTTTGCCCAAGAGCCGCATATCCCCGCAGGCGAGCGCCTTGCGGGTGGCAGCGACCAGGGTGTTGGCGAGTTCGAAATATTGCGTTTGGAGAGCATCATCCATCGGGGTGGTGACGATGATTTCTTCATAATCGGGCAAGGCCTGGCTGACATCGTTCAGCCGGACAAAGGCGGAACGCTCCAAGAGCAGATCCGGCAACAGCAGCGGGGAAATCCCCGGTGCCTCCTTGATCCGGGCCTTGCCGGTCTTGCGGCCGATGCTGGCCTGATTCCAGTCCGGGCCCAGATCATCGGCCTTGTAGGTGCGCTCCACGACTCCATAGCGTTCGGCAAAACCGAGAGTGCGGCCGTATTCAAAACCGGCCTGCACCATCTGCCGGGGAAACATCCGCCAGAGAAGGTAGAACAAATCCTTCGAGTAGCCACCCATGAGGGTTCCCGTGAGCGCCAGCACCTTGCGGGAGCGGGCGATCAGGCAGGACATGGCCTGGCCCTGGGCAGTACCACCCCCTTTGAGTTCGTGGACCTCATCAAGGATGACCAGATCGAAGAAGCCCTTAGGGAGATTGCGTTTGATGAACTCGGCCTTGGCATAGCGCCGGTTGCGTTCACCGTCGGCCGACCACATCCGGGCCTGGCAGTGTTCGCAGACCGGGGCCTGGTCGCTCACATTCAAAACGACCTGAGCGCCGCAGTCCGGGCAGCAGGACGAACCTTGCCGGACCATGAGACCGGGCTTGCGCTGGTAGTGCAGCTTGGCCCGCTCTTTACCCAACACCCAGATCTCGGTGCCCCGAGGTTTTGCAGGTTTTCGTTTCTGTTCAAGCAACAGGGTCATATCCCGGCCGTTGAGGTTGATGCAGGTGCAGCCGGGAAGGGTTGCTTCCGCCTCCCGGATCCACTTGCGCACCAGATGACCGGGGCATTGAATGAGGATGCGTTTGGTCGGCTTGGGATCGAGCGCGGCCACAGCCAGGCTCATGATCGTCTTACCGGCACCCATCTCGCCCACCAGGAAGGCGCCTTTGCAGTCCTCCTTGTAGAGCGTCCGGGCAATGGGCAGGATGCCGCAGCGGATCTGGGCCTCAAACGGGGTGCGTTTGAGCTGGCCCAGTTGTTCACGTGCCTGCGCATCCCACTGATCCTCCGCCTTGGGCTGATACACCGGGTGCATGGTGGTGATGACCTGGGACTTGAGTACCTCGCCCCACTGGTCAAGAAAGTCGCTTAAAGGGATGTCCATCGTCTGTCCTCCATGGGGAAGACAGACGATCCCCGTCAGGGGAACGAAAGCCTCCCCTGATCGGGTTCTTTTGAGTTCGTCTAACCGAGATAGCCGAGCCGGATGCCTTCCAGGATCCGTTCTTCCAATTCTTCCTCCTGCCAACTGATCTTCCAGGCCTGCCGCAGGTGCGGATTGCCAAAGGAGTAGAGCCGTTCCGGTTGCAGGACCTCGTCCCATAACCAGTCGCGCCACTCAGGTTTCAGCGGCATGGTGGTGCTGTTGTCCAAGCGGTGATAGGCCTGCTGCTTGACCGCTGCCATGTCCTCGCCAAAGACGATGACCGAGCAGGCGGTCTCGGTATGCTGGGCCTTGCGTTCGAACTGCTCGGCGCTGATCAGCACCTTGTTGACCACATCGCCGATCTTCCGCGCCCGGATGGAGCGGATGGTGCCCGGCGTGCGCCCCAACTCCAAGGGAGTGGGTTCGATCCCGGAGATGCGGCTGAAACCGCCGTTGTAGAAGTGGGCCGAGGTGGCCTGGATCTGGGCCGGGCTGCCGACCAGACTGAGCAGATAAGCCCGCGCCTGATCCGCCTCGATGCTGGCGATGAGACCGTCGCAGTAGGTGACAAAGCCGTTGCTGCGGATGGTGAGATAGTCGTGCATGATGCCTCCTGAAAGAGAGGGAGACATCCCCACCGGGGAATGCTCCCCCAATGGGTTGGTGTGGATATCTTTTGTAAGAGTTCAGCGGATGATCAGCATCTCGGCCTTGGCAATGTCGATGGCCTTGACCGTGGGCTGGTACAGGTCACGGGTGGTGACCATGGTGTCGCCGCTGTTGTTCTCGGATATGGAGTGGATTTTTTCCGTCTTGTGGACCACGCCTTTGATCACCAGCCGGTGGCCGTCCATCTCGATCTCGCCGTTCATGTAACCACCGGCAAGCATCAGGGCCAGATGACCGTTTTTCAACGGCGCCAAAGGCCGGATGGAGTGGCATTGTCCGGGCGCCAGATCGTGGGTGAGCAGATCCTCCAACAGTCCGCTCTTGCGGACCAGGGGGATGGCTTCCCGGGGATCGATCCGGCTGCACGTGAAGGTGCAGGGATGTTTGGGCGCAGGGATAAGCAGCCGTTCCGTGCAGTTGACCAACTGCGGAGCCGTGGCCAGAAAGATCTCCGGCGCCATGCCGGCGATGCAGTTCAGCTCCTGCTCCATGTGGGCTGCCTTGGCCTTGATTACCAATGAGCATTTCCGCCCGATCACCAAACACTGGTGGAAGG
>JAQUEZ010000052.1 GCA_028684915.1 Desulfobulbus sp. | reverse complement strand
CAATAAGTTATATGCTCGACCTTTTTAAATTCATAGTGTACTGAGCGCTGAATCAGGAACAGCCTGTAATGCTTACATTTATTTTTCTTAAACGTACGATTTTTTCCGAATTCTGAATCGACCCCTAAGAAGCTGCCAGTCAATGTTGGGCGTCTCTCTGATCAGGCCCCAAAGCCTTCCGCGCTCGCCGTGGGGCGCATTCTTGTCTGCCCAATCGCACATGGACCCGCAGAATACGCGCCGGCGTTCTCTGCTGGCTTCTGCCTGTTTTTGCCAGCGCTTTGGCTTGCGCCAGTTGTCGCCGCTCATGGTGCGCGGTGTCTTGCCAGCGCCCCAATGATCGCCGCCTGTGCGCCGATCCAGAATCTCGGCGTAGCAATGGTCACATCCAGGCGCGACCTTAGAGCACCCCCACCATGGGTTGAACGTGCTGTCTGTCCATGCAATTTCTGTTTTTTCTGCCACGCCTCTCTCCTATCAGCAGCACGGCTGCCTTGGTCTTTGTCCTAATCACACTGTTATGCACCACTCGAAATTCGTTTTTTGCAGGTTTGTTTTTTTGTCGGCAACCATAAATTTTTGATGCAGTAGCGCCACGTTGCCCCGCTGTATTCGTTCCACTCGGACTCAAAAAACGAGCAGGTCAGGCAACATTCAGGGATTGCCGATCCTCTTGGTTTTGCCATATCTGCACCTCCGAGTGCATAACAAAAAATTCAAGCCGACGCCGGGAAGCGCCGGAGCTTCGTGCCATCACCACGGCGGCGACGGCTTAATTTGGCGTTATGTTGCCTTGAGCTTCGCGGCCAATTCCTCAAGTAGGCTGTGACCGGCAATTATTTCTATTGCCGCCAGGTGATACTGCAGACGTTCGTTATATTAGTACGACAGGGTGGATAGACAGCTGACTGAATTTTTCTAGTTCGAGGGGTGAGCGAATTTCACATTGATCGACTACGGCCTGGCCCCATATAGGCTCTCCGTCGAATCTGAAATCAATTACGCGGTGGAGGTTTGCCAAATATTGATCATCGTCAAGCGGGCCGCTTGTTTGGCGAACAACCCACACCATGGTTGCAAGTAATGAGTCCATCACAATTGTGCTTTAGCTACAAACACTGAATCCAGGCCCCTATTATAGGGAGCCTGGATTCAGTTGATTGTGACAATTAATCTTTCTTCCCAGACCCGGTCCTGGCCTCGATAGCTTTTCGCAAGTTATCAGGTAGGCCGCGTTCCTTCCCTGATGCAGACCGCTTCTCGGAAAGAGATTTTGCGCAAAGTGGCTGCCTTGCGGAAAATCCATATTTTTTCCTGTAGGACTTTGAATCAAGGCCATGTGATCTTAAATGCTTGGGGGAGAGCATTTTGAACTCTTGGCCACATTCAAGACAGATGATTTTATTTTTTTGAATGGATTTTTTGGGATCAATGTTCGTTTCGGGCGGGGCCTGCTCTTCACTTGCCCCAGGAACGCATTCGTTGTCCTGCAGGGACTTCAGCGTTTGGAAGGTATCGTTCAGAGCGTTCTTGATCTCATCCGTTGTCATTTGTTTGCTGCTAATCTGAGATTGAATAATCTCAGCTGTCATCTCTACGAGTGATTTCGCCATGGCTGTTTCCTCTTTTGGTAGAATGTGGTGTTAGATGTTGATAAGGTAAAATTCTTTATGAGAAATATAATAGTAAGTAATATATAATTAGCAACGATTTTATACAACATCTCATATTATTTTTTACTTTCCCATGGATCTTTTAACACCAACCGGAAACAAATGTGAATTTTAATGGAAGTATTTTTTCCAAATAATGAAGCCAGCAACCAAAGCGACTATGCAAAAAAACAGCAGTTTACCAGGATCAAACGGTTTGTTTTCAGAAATATTGCGCTGGGTGATATTTTGCCCTTGCCCCTGATGATTCCCTTGATTGATTCTGTTTCTGAGCACAGCATTTTCAGCTTGTAGTTTGAAATTATCCTCCCTGATTCTCAGCGCCTCCACACTCAATGCGATTTTGGATTTTATCCACCTGCCGGCTTCAGTCGGCGTAATAGCAACTTTTGAGGAAAAACAATCGAGCATTGTGGTATTTTGCGCATGACCGATTGCTGTAATTTTTAATGCTTTCAGATCTCTCCAGGCGGCTAATAAGCAAGGGGTGTTAAACACCTCAAAGTCACCAGCAGAACCGCCGCCCCGTAAAAGACAAACAATACTTCCCCGAGCGCGCATAACACCACTGGTTATAGACTGTGGATCAGTCATATTGACCTCTATTGACTCGAAATTTAATCCGTCGATCCCGTGAAAAGCGTCCAAAAAATCGTCAACTACTTGCGCTGTTTTCCCATAAATGTATGTGATGGATACTTCTTCAAGTGGGGGAAATGCTACTTCACCTGCATTCGGTTTTAAGAAAATGTTGCGTAATAATCCATGTTCAGCAACTATCTCTTGGCTGTTTCCCTCAGCAACAGTCAAACGGCTCACTTTTAAAGCCAGAGAGGTAATTCCATGCAACGCAACGAATCGCCCTTGAACAGTCACTAATTGCCCTTCGTACAATTCTGGATGGAATTTTTTCGGAACATGAATTTTTAGAACAGGCCCGGCGCCATCCGCCTGCCGCAATTCGATGTAATAAAGGATCTCGTAATTGCTGTTTTTGACAGGCCCAAGCCGTCCTTTTATGGTCACGAGCCCCAATGTGCCGAGAGCCGCCAACACAGCCCCAGCCTGGGAATCTACCATTTCGAGAATGTCATTTACGGTGTAAATGGCTTGTTCCTCATTTGCGTGTTCCGCCTCTTTGTGAATAGTTGTGACCAATTCGATACTCCTCATTTTATAGTTTTCTAAATTTATAATAATTTAGAAATTTAATTTATTAGCCGGGCCGTGGACAAGACGATTACCGCCAGACGATAACGTGTCTGTCGTGGTCGATGGTAAACGGATGTTTTTCCAAAAAATTCATCCCGAGAAAGCCAGCCACATCGTCTTTTTTGTTTCCAAGGACGGCCAAATTGCTTATCAAAAAATTTTTTTCGCGAAACGGGCCGATTTGAATGTAATCAATCGACCCTGTTTCTTTTACGCTCTGGCTACCATTTGCATTTATGCTGCCTATTTTACCCGTAGGTTTGAACTGTAAAGCGGTCGTTAAACCTTTATCAAGGGTAGTCAGAGAGCAACCAGTATCAACGATGAGTAAAATCCTACAAGCAATCCCATTATTACTGACAATTGCTGGAATCAGTATTAAATCTGCTCCTTGAGCTGGTTTCGGTATATACTCAGTCTCTTTCGATATTGTTTCAGATATTTCATCTGAGTTTTCAATAATAAGTGATTCTGTTGGTATTAAAATTCTTTTGTGCGTGTTGAGAGTGAACGTAATAAAAAAAAAAATACAGGTTGATAGGAAAAATATTTTTCCAAGAATTATTCTGTCTGGAATGATTCTTTCTAAATATTTCATGTTTTTTACAACCATTTGATCAACTGTTTCTTATGATCTATCGTGAAAGGATGTTTTTCAAGAAAATTCAAACCAAGTAAACCATATTGATTATCATCGTTATCATAACGAACATGATTGGCAATTATTGTAAAGTTGTATTCTTTGTATGGACCAACTTGTATGTAATCTATTTCTCCACGAATATTTTTCACTTTACTGCCATCGGCCATGATACCATAACCTGATTGAGTAGATTTGAATCCGAGCGCATTTGTGAGCTTATCGTCCAGCATTGTTGTTGAGCATCCTGTATCAAGCACCAAATTTGCCCTGCAAACGACACCATTATGGCTAATTATGACCGGAACTAGAATTACACTACCACCACCACTATTCGTCTTCTCGATATATCGTGTCTCTTTCGGCCCTACAACAACTTCACTATGAACTTTTTTAACCGTCTTTGATGATGAAATGTTTTGCTTTGAAACTCTTGATATCAAAAGGGATGCAAGGAGAATAATAACGGCTGCTATAATTATTATTTTTTGCTTTTTCATGGCAATTATCCTTTTTTAGTTTCAAAGTTTGGTTTTCCGCCGACCTCTTGGTATGTTTTTTTGCATTTTGGATAACCTGAGCATCCAAAAAAGCTATACGGACCTTTTTCACTGGTCCCTTTTCGGTGAATCAGCGGTTTTTTACATTGCGGACATTTGAATTTAGAATGCTCTGGCGTTATTTTAACCTTCAATTCACCTGGAATGCCATTATTGTCGGCAAAAGAGGCCGTACATTTTGGATAACCTGAGCATCCAAAAAAGCTATACTCGCCCTTTTCACCGGTCCCTTTTCGATGGATCAACGGTTTTCCGCATTCAGTGCAATTAAATTCTGAATGCGCTATAGGCTCTTTTTTTTCCTGCAATGCTCCAGGTTTCCCATTATTGTCAGCGTATGTCGCCTTACAATCGGGATATCCCAGGCAGGACCAAAAATTATAGCCCTTCTTTTTGGCCGTATCGCTTTTCTGGTAATGACGCAGCGGTTTCCCGCAGGCCGCGCAGGTAAAAAATCCCTTCCCCTGCCCCTCTCGGATAAATGTGGTCACATCGACATCGAGCTGTTCGTATGCGGATTGCACAACGTCCCGATACCCGGCCTTGCCGGTGGCAATCAGATCGAGGGCATCCTCCATCTGTTTGGTATAGGAATACTCCAGAAAGCCAAATCGGTTGACCAGGGCATCAATGACCTGTTCGCCAAGGGGAGTGGGGAGCAGCTGCCTTTTTTCGATTTTGAGGTACGCCCGTTTGAGCACATTTTCTAGGATTGCGGCATAAGTACTGGGCCTGCCGATTCCGCGCCGTTCTAACTCCCTGATGAGCAAGGCCTCGGAGAATCGCGCCGGTGGTTTTGTCTTTTTGGTCAGCATTTTGCTATTGGTTGCGGTGAGCTGGTCGTTTGGCGCCAGGGCTGGAACAGGGTTATCCGCCTCGGGCTCGCTCGCTTCCTCTGTCTGATCGGTAGCAACCAGGGCCTTCCAGCCAGGGAACGTCATGGTCTTGCCTTTTGCCTCAAACGCCGCTATTCTCCCGCCTACACTGCCCGTCAGTCTGGCGACACGAACCGCATATCGAGCATCTTCCAACTGACTGGCAATGGTCCGCAACCTGATCAACTGGTAAAGTGCCTGCTCTTGCTCAGTCTCGCCGCCGTGCTCCTGTTTAATGTGCGTCGGCCGGATCGCCTCATGAGCTTCCTGCGCATCAGCTTTGCTTTTCCATTTTCTTGGCGCGGCCGGCACTGCGAATCCATGCTCAACTGCCCAGGCGCGGATCTCGGCTTCCGCTTCTCCTGAAAGCACTGGCGCATCAGTACGCATGTAGGTGATCAACCCGGCCTCATAGAGTTTTTGCGCGACTGCCATCGTCGTTTTGGGATTCATTTTGAGCGCACTCGAAGCCGCTTGTTGAAGAGTGCTGGTGATAAAGGGAGGTGGGGGAGCAGTTTTGCTCTCGCTATTTTTGCACTCAAGGATCGTGATGCTCCGGATCGTGGCCACTCCTTCCGCAACCTTCTTGTCCAGGAGGTATTCAGCCCCCTGTTCAATCCAGCCTTCTTTTGGTAGCCAAATCGCCTTCCAGGTGTCTTTTTCCCTATCGCCCGCAAAAATCAGCTCGACGCCGTAATGAGTGGTCGATTTGAAATTGCGGATTTCCTTCTCGCGATCAACCACCAGTCGGACAGCAGGCGATTGAACCCTGCCAGCAGACAATTTTTGCCCTAGGTAATTGGTTACTGCAGGGGAAACTGTGTACCCGAATAAACGGTCCAACACGCGGCGGCATTCTTGGGCAGCGACCAAGGCGCCATTGATATTTCGAGGAGATTGTATGGCCTCTTTAACCGCTTTTTCTGTGATCTCGGTGTAGGTGATGCGCCGGGGTTTTTTTAGCCGCAACGAATCAGCTAAGTGCCAACTAATACTTTCGCCTTCTCGATCCTTATCCGTAGCTAAGTATACGGTATCGCACAGTTTAACAGCTTCGCCGAGCCGTGCTAGGACCTCTCTCCCGCGTTCAGTTGGCTCGTACCGAGGCATGAAATTTGGCGGCTCAATTCCCATTTCGTTAACAGGTAAATCGCGAACATGGCCAACGCTCGCCATGACCTTGTACCCCGGCCCCAGAAATCCTTGAATTTTTTTGACTTTGCCGGGAGATTCAACGATAACTAAGTCCATTATTTCACCCTATACTTTTAATTTGAGCTTTCTGAATCTGATTGTGATTCAAAAAAATTTGATTTAACAGAAATAACCCGCCTAATACTTTCAGCCATCTTTTGACAGTTGGAAATTTTTATCCTGTAGGTATCATCTATTTCATCAACTAAATTTATTTTTTGTGCCAAATTAACTAATTCACTCTCGCAGTATGATATTAAGGCGAGAAGTTGTTGATCTGATAATTGATATTCGCGTTTACTTATACAAATTTTGCGAGTTAGGAGTTGACTATTGCTATATTTTATCAAGAATAGGTAGTAATCAATCGTGTTTAATAAATGCCGATATTGCTTAGGTATTTTATTACTCCTCTCTTTTACATGCTCTTGAAAGAATAATTCATCATATTTTTCAGATAAATGAACTGTCACCCAGGCATTGCGCAGAGCGTCTCTCCATAATCTAATGTAGCGTTTAATCTTGTACGCAACGGTATAAGATCGAAAAAATATCTCGTTCATTTATCAATAATCAGTTCGATAAACTTCAGATTGCCTTTGATTGCGATCAAAGTGACGAAGATAAGCCTGTGCCAGTTCCGGGTTCTGCCAATTCACAAACACGTTTTCAGAGTTCCGGTGAGCTGCTGCTGCTGAGTAATTGAAACTGCCCAGCTCGACCGTTTCCTGGTCGACCACGATCACTTTGTCGTGATGGATCGGGTAAACGCTGATTACCCGCACGTCACAGCCAGCGTTAACCAGGGTGGACAACGCAGCCCGGCCCTTGCTTTTGCCGGCTGCATTACTCGAATCCGCCACCAGCGCCACATCCACGCCTCGCTTTTTTGCACGAACCAGTGCATCTACAACCGGAGCCGACGTGAAAGAATAGGCGAGCATCCGGATCTCGGCCCGAGCGGAATCTATGGTTTTCAGTATTAATTCCTCACCGCCCTCGTCCGGGGAAAACGCGACCTCGATTTTTCCTTTAGCCGGCACGGCGACAAATTGGTTCGGTGCGATATTTTGCCACAATTTGTCGATATAGTTGTTTTTGGCTCTTGATATTAAGGGATTGAGCAGATTGAGTATGGCTATCCCGAGAATCATAAAACCAAAAAAACGCTTGCTGTTTATTTTCATAGCTGATTCAAAAAGGGGCGCTAAGCCCCTTGTTAATTATGATTATGTGCAGTTTGACAACCAGACTTCTTTGCTTCGTTAAAACATGAAGCCAATGTTGGAAACATTGATCAGGATTTTCTTTCCGATGATGTCTTTATTATTTTTGCTTTCAACAACAGTAACGTATGCCCAGCACGATCCTGGCGCAACATCAGCCTGAACCTGCATCAAATCCCCTCCGTAAGCAATGCCAATTGTCCGATTTTTGTATTTATTAAGGTAATTGCTGCCTATTTGGCATGTCATTTCGCCGCTCTCACCCATATTGCCAAAACTTTTGGATACAAAAGCGAATGACAATGCTGTTATTGCAACAAAGGTTACTATCGCCTTTTTCGATACTTTCATTTCATCTCCTTAATTATTCTGTGATTTTTTATTGTCAATTTGGGCATTACCCAATTGCTGAGCGATATTCTGTTGTCTCAATTGCCGATAATTGTCGATTACTTTGGCAACGTACAATTGCGTCTCCGGTATATACTTGGTCATGCCGGTTTGGGTCACACGGCCAGGGCCGGCATTATAGGCCGCAAGGCCGAGAATAATGTCACCATTGTAGGTGGAGATCATTTGCCCGAGGTATTTGGTCCCACCGGCAATATTTTGCTGCGGGTCAAAAGCATCAACCACAGCCATGTCCCGAGCGGTCCCCGGCATGAGCTGCATGAGGCCTTGGGCTCCCTTCGGCGATACAGCCGTTGGGTCAAAATTGGACTCAGCTTTTATCACAGCTTTGACGAGCAATGGATCCACCTTATGAGCTTCCGCCGCAGAATTGACGAACATATCAAGGTTGCCAGGAGATATAACCGCTTTTGAGTTGAGTTTAATGGAACTGTAAGCTGAATAATTATTGTATTTTTTCCTCGGCGGGGTCCATTTGATTTTTGTTGCCAATGCTTTTAGATGATCGTTATTTGAATTGATTTCCATGAAATGTCTTTTTCCATCAGCATCGATATAGGCATACATTGTCGCATTTGCAACCAATGGAGCTTGAACAAGTAAAATAATGAGCAGGATTTGCTTAGCGGATATCATTTGTTCTCCTCTTTGCTTAATTGATTTTTCAAATGTTTTCCAGCGCGGAATGAGATTGTATTATACCCAGGAACAAAAACAGTTTCACCATTTTTAGGATTTCTTCGATTTCTATCGCCTGTAGCAATATTTAAAAATGTTCCGAAACCGTTTATAGTAACCTTTTCCCCGGCGCTGAGCCTGTCAGTAACAATTTCCATAAAATAATGAACAATTGATCTCGCGCCTTCTTTGGAAATCAGGTCATCTTTTGTCATCTCTGCAATCAATTCCGCTTTTGTCACGATACCCTCCAACTTTCTGCTGATCGAAGCTCTCGGTATTCCTACCGCAACCCAAAAAATCTCCACTTGATTTTTTTCGATAATGTACTAACTTTCTATACGAAGTGTTTTTTTCGCCGGACACCTGGCTTAACAGCGAATTTTTGGGCCAGGATCACAATTTTTAATAATAATTTTCACTATCGATACCTTTTTTGTTTTTGCCTGAATCGAATTTGATAAAGGTTGCTGACCTAGAAAGCTGTTAATCAATGAGGTGCCAACCATGAGTGCAACTGCCACCAATCCAGAATTTGTTTTTGAAACGAATCAGCTCCCGTCCTGGACGATCCCATTCCTGAACATGCTTTCTCTGGCAACCTCCTGCGTTGATGCCATCTTCTTCCAGAGAAGCCAGGCGCAGTATTTGAACGCTGATCCTCATGGCGGTAATGGGTTTAATCATGAATCCTCCAGTGGAGGATGGTCCATGTGTGACGATTCCATCACGGCAGTAAGCAATTCCGGTCACCCGATGACGGAGTTCTACAGGGATCAATTTAAGATGTAACCCCGCCCCGCCTTGGCCCCTGCTTAGCCTCGCGAATAAGCAGGGGTTTTCTTTTTTCAGGACTGAGGCAGTCCTGTTGTTCTCTCCACATACTCTTTAGTTTGGTGGATATTCGGCACTCTACCGCCAGCTTTATCTACTCTGCCTGGGCCGGCATTATAGGCCGCGAACGCCAAAACCGGATCGCCATTATATTTTTCCAACTGTTGTTTTAAGTACTTGATAGATCCGTCGATATTCTCTTTTGGATCGTTTCGATTTACTCCCATATCCACCGCAGTATCCGGCATGAGCTGCCCTAAGCCCACAGCCTTTTTCGGTGACACCGCATTCGGATTCCAATGTGACTCAGCCGAAATAAGTCGATTAACCAGGTCAAAATCTACACCATGTCTCCTGGCGCTCTCCTGGGCATACGCATACAGAGCGGGATCGGCCTTACTCGAGTGATCTTCATACGGCCCCAAATTATGGTGGTTTGATTGACTCAAGGGATTATTGTTTTTTTTTTGATCCACCGGCATGGATGGGTTGTAATTTGGAGAATCTGCTGGATACATGAATTTACGTCCAGCATTGTATATTTCTTCAGCGGCTTCAGCGGTTCTATGAACAGGCCGCATTGACCTATCATATACTTTTCCTAAGACTTCCTTTTCCCCGGTATCCATCCTATGATCCGTACTACCGTTTTGATGGTTTATAATTTGTTGTTTATTATCAATGTTTTGCTGAATTGACCTTGATTTTATTTGTTCTCCAGTTAACCCGCCATGTTCTTCGAGAATTCTTCCGCCATCAGGAAGAACATGCAAAGGCTCAGTCCTAACAGGATTTTTTGTAGCATTATCGACAACACCTTGAGTTGGTGTCATATTCTTCCCGATACCAGATTGATAGGCTGTCGGATCAACATCAGATAGTCCATTCCAACTACTTTCTCTTTTAAAATATCCTTCGATATCTTTTGTCAAACTCTGCTGTCCGCGTGGCCCAGATGCCACCAATTTTGATATATCATCCTGAGTTCTATTGAGCGCTTCCTCACTGGTGCTACCGTATACTCTACTTGCACGGTCTGCGATATATGGTAACTCACCATTCATTTTTATCGATGAAGATGCTTGTCGCAATTCATTAACTTGTCCAGCAAACGACATTACATCAGTTTCGCCAATCTGTACATTTCTTCCACTGAGGAATTGGTTCATGTTGCTATTTGTTATGGTGTCTGATGCACTTTTCTGATTCGCAATGTTCAGCGCATCAGTAAACGCTTGAGCAGAAGATTGACCCATAGTAAGACTATGAGTCTTCCCGTCACCAGTCTCATAAGTGAATGTTTCTGTGCCAGATGCACCCAGACTAGCGCCTGCACCAGCGACTTTTCCTTTTCCACCAGGGGGGGCTACAGAAAATGTTCCACCCATGTTTAGAGCTGAATTTACTGCCTCTCGCTCATTTGTAGTCATTTGACTTAGCTTGCTGGAGCTATCATTAAGTGATTCACTTATTGCATTATGCTGATTTCTTGTATGATTAGCCATCCAAGCCCGTGCAGTACTATCACCAGACTGTGCTTGCTTAGCCATATTCCAAACATCGGAAAAACCTTCTGACTGAGCCCAGGAATGAATAGTTGCGTAATTTTTCCTCTCCATGCCTTGAAGAGAATTTGAAAGATCGCCCATACCTTTCGTTTTCATTTCATACGGCACATAACCGTTTACCGGATCATACGTTCCCGAGCCCCCGCCTGTTCCACCAGTAAAGGATTGGTGCCCTAAGCCATCTTGATTTGTAGTCCTGGAGCCTGATCGGCCGTCAGAGGTCATGAAACCGTCCCGATTCATAACAGCCTCTCCAGTTCTGCCATTCACATCAGAGCTAAGAGTCCCTTTCGACGTGACCGCCGTCATATTGGAGCCTTGCATGCTTCGCGCAAGGTCCCTCATGCCCTCATCGCGAGTCATCACCCCTTTATCGATTAAAGAATTGCGAAAATTTTGCGCTGCATCATGCCTGCCGACTTGGTTGTGCGTCCCCCAGGCCTCCGCGCCGGCGAGATTAGCGAATTTATGTTGAGGCATAGCATCCAGAAGCCCGGCCGCGCGGCTTTGCCGTTGCATTGCATCGGCCCGGCCCTCCGGCGTGAACAAGGATCCACCCTTGGCGCCAGCGCCTTGAACCAGGGAGGAAAGGTTGCCCGCCAAATGTGCGAGCATCGAACCACCAAATTTCACCAGCATGCTGGAGATCAACCCGGCCAGCATCATGCCCGTTCCGCGAATGACTCCAAACATCGCAAGAATCTCATTGGACGTTGAAGGGAGCGATCCCATGGTATACACGCCCATGCCCGTAGTTTGCCGAGCGCCCTCGAAGGCATAGTAGGCATAGTCAATAGCTGCCCCATGGACCACGGCATCGGTAATGCCCCAGGTGGTCAGAAACACAAAAAAGCCGAGAATGGTGCCCAATGCCTTGCCAAGCAAAGGCGTCGGAAAAAGCAAAGCCAGGAAGGGGAGCAACCCCACCACGACAGAGGTCAACACCGCCTTGATGATAGGGATCCACTCGTTCATGGTTATCCCCATCCCCATCCCACTGGCGACCAGGTTGCGACTCGCTTCGTAAAGTGTCGCCAACTCAGTATCGTCTTGGTAATAGAGGTTGTAGAGGACCTCGGACACCTGCCTATATTTGATCAAATCAACGGCAGATATTGCGGAACCAAGCATAGCTTGGGAAGTATTGCTTACGAGAGAGTTACATCTCGCCATTTCCGCTGCATTGGATGGATCGAAAAAAGAATCACCGCATAGCTTTGAAACGGCGGGAGTATAGGTGCTGGTATTGATCAATTGAGCATGTAAACTTGTCCATGCTGCTGCACATGTTTCCCCACTACCTTCAGGTGCCGCAGCATCATAATAGACTGTATAAACAGCCATATTACTCCCTTGGGCCAAATCAGCTATGAGATCGGTTGTGGAATTACGCATACCGTCCAGGGTGAGTGACGTACCTGAACGCATCAGCTCGAAAGAAACACAATCCTTTGTATATCTGATCAAACTCGATCTCAGGTAACTGTCGTGAGGATGTGCGTCTTTTAATGATTTTTCAATTTTATAACCAAGGCCACCTGCAGCATCAGTATATTTTGAAGTAATTGAAGCAGTATCAACAACATCAACAATACTGCGTTCAACAAGATTTAATGTACCGGCTATAGCGACAATACCATCTGGAATATTACCGAGAGTTTGAAATCTGTTCAGAACTGGATCGTAGATAGTCAGACTGCCCTTTGGAAAGAGCAATCCTGCCATCACCACGACACCGGCAATGAGCTTGACGATCCATCCTAATTGGAGCAACCTACCAGTAGTTGCAGCAGCATTTAGTCCCCCTATGGCGCCGCCAATAACTCCATACACAACAAATGCTGTGAATAAATAATTATAGTTGGCATCACTGAATATCAATGCCAAACGATTGAAAGCCTGCATGACAGGATCGAATCCGCCATAGGTATAATATTCCATCGCTAAGGCCCACGCTGAACTGGACCACAGCACAATGACCATGCACCCTATGCAGGAAAAAATTGTCTTTTTCATAAAATTCTGATGCTGAATGATTAAGTGATTATTTTACTCTGTTAGCAACGCCATACCCGTATTTTTGGGTAAGCTCTCTGCTTAAACTATCTTCATTCGCTTTCATTTGTTGCATCAAAGAAACCATAGTATTGACTTCTTGTGCAGAAGCCATATATGCAGTTTTTGCCCTATCCCTGAGTGTGCCTATTTTTTTCTGCATATCTGCTAATTTATTCGCCATATTGGGAAGAAATATTTCTTCAGCGCATTTTTCCTCACCTTGACTAGACGAGGCAGTTTTTTTATCTAAAATCGCAACTGCTTTGTCTGATATATTTCCAGCGCGTTGGTATAGGTCTGATAATAATTGCAATGAATACGCTTTAGCCGTAAGCTCAGACATGGTTGGTATCACCGTTCCTGTTGTATTGCTTGCAACGGCAACCTTTAACATCGGAAGAAGTGACAATGGATCAGATTTTAAAAAATTTTGTTCTGTTAATGAAAGAGGAGTGGATTTTGCTGTCATTTTTGCTGCAATTGAATTGAGAGTATTCTGTACATACGCTGTTAAATCTTTATTTGTATCTGTAATTTGTGAACAGGTCCCATTTCCATCAGCTGTTATTGTTTTGATCCATACATTACCTTCTTTTACAGCGTCAAGGGTGTCCATGTTGTTTTCCGGACAAGGATCGACAAAAATAGCTTTATACCCTTCGGAAGCAGTAGTTACAAAAACATCGCCTACTATACCACGGATCAAATCTGCATAATCTTGCGATATACCCATCACGGATGCCACGTTACGAACAAGGTATCCAGAAGTCAAAAAGAGCGTTTTAATTTCGCTGCTACACCCTGAAGTGACATCGGTAATATCAGATGGTGTAATATTTCCTTTGTTTGCAGTAGACTGTTTCGTTAAATCACTCCACAAGTCACTAACACCACTTACCAGCTTATTTTTATTAACCGCTTCTGATAAGTTTTTGCTCATTTCTTCTTTTGATCTTATTCCGGTATCATCTGCAAAAACACCGACAAGGCTTTTTCCTGCAGCGCAATCATCAATTTGCATTTGATTTAAAGCGTCAGCCATCGATTCTAAGTTTTTTATAGTATTCGCGCATTGTTGGCATGTCGTTTTGAGAGCTAAATCAAAAGCAGTAGCGGCCGCTGCAGAAAGAATCGAACTCAATTTATTCACGAGATGGGACGAATCCAGAAAACTGAATCCCCCTAGAAATACATCAATACCACCGCAACCTGATTTAACTTTTGGGGACTCAACTGTAACCATGTAATCGTGACTCGATTTCCATCTGGCAGAAAAACTACCTGCTGAATAATAGCCGCGTTTCTGCCCTTGAAAATAATCAGGTGAGTTTGCTGTTTTTTGAACCAACCAATCATCTACCCATCCGGCATTTGCGATATTAACAAAAAAACAAATCGTAAGGATTTGTATCACAATTCTTCTGTAAAAAATGGCCATAATACTCTCCTAGTCTGATTCTTGTTTCTTTCTACGAATTTATTGCCGTTCCAAGATCGAGCGAGGATCAATATTGCTGCCATCTTCAGACTCATGTGTTGTGAAATTTTCGCCTGAAGTTTCTCCTCTTAAATATCGAACAGCCCTATAAATTTTTTCTTCAACATGAGATAAGGTTTCCACTCCAACCGATATCGGCATGTATGCTTCTTCTCCCTTTTTTATGAGCATAATGGTTGGTGTTGTCTCGATATTGAATCGAAGAGCAAGATTTTTATCAACAGTGATATCAATAGGCTTAATTTCCCAACCATATTTTTTGGCAAAATATACAAGAATTTCTGTTTGCTTTTCGCAGTAACTGCAGCCCGGCTGGACAAAAAATAATAGAGCGTGATCGTTACGAGCCTGCGCGACAACACTCTGTACTTCCTCTTGGCTATTGAGGGTTTTGACCAAGTTTCCAGGAACGCTCGTTGGAGTGACTTGGTTCAGCCCAAGATTACTCGGGTCTTTCTGCACGACGAGCATCGCTGTGTTGGTGAACGCCAAGGCCTTTCGGCGGGCAATATCTTGAGTCCGGTAATACAGTGCGACATTCGACTCTGTGGGATATTGCACCGCCTTCTTCATCTGTTTGGTGAGGAGTGCCTGGAAATCGTCAGGGTGCATGTCCCACAAGACCTCCACGGGCACATTTTCCACCTCAGTCGTTTGTTTTTCCTCGGGCGTGATCACCGGGTTATCAGGCGTGACCATCTGTGTTTGAGGAGGGGCCAGTTTCTCGATAGGCTTTTCCTCTTCATCTTCTTTCTCAGGTGGATCCTCGAACCAAAACCACCCTCGCTTTCTGTCACCGTAGAAATTCAGCGGTGGGCGGTTTTTCTCGCTTTCTTCGAGAGATTTCGACTCCACCTTCACCTTCCGGTGAATGTCTGAAGCACCGACAGGTTGAGCCGCAGAAACCAAAAGAATGACTGATAACACCAGCCGTAGCAATTCACCAAATCGGATATGCTCTTGCAATGAACTCACCATAGTTGATAAACCCATAGTACTTTGAATCATAGCTGCGAGGATTTGTGCCAATCATAAAATATTGCTGTTCAGGAATCTGGCCTTGGTATTTGAACAAAGGTAGATCGTGCCCCTTACTGTCTTTTTCCAAAGCCTGACCGAGGGGAGCGCCATTGCAAGTGTAGTACAGGCCATCACTAACCTCCAATTTTTCACCGGGTATGCACCCAACAATCTTGAGCATGTGATCCGTGGTGTACCCATTAGTGCCCCTGCGGACATGAAGGTTCAAATCTGATTTGTTATACATCAGGTAATCGCCCTGCTTGACCTCTCCAATCCAGGGGGTCGTGAAGAAAATCCTATGATCTATGGATTCGCTGATAACCACCGCGAAGTGATGAGGTGTGGATAAGCCGAGGATCAGCAACCCCAACAGAATGAGGCAGACTTTTTTCTCCTTGGTGTTCAATCTCCACCAAGGGGCCACTGTTGCCGTTTCGATGGTCTCGGGAACTTCATTTAATTGGTATTTCGTTGCTGTTTCCATTTTTCAACACCACGTCCTTGGTTATGACCAACTGATTTTCCGGAAGGCTTTTCATTATAGAATCGAACCGTTCCAGGTTAGCTCTCCATTCAGCCTCAGTTATTGCATTGGCCTTGATTAATTCTTTCTGACTTTTTACAAATTCTTGAAAATCAACTACTGTGATTTTTGTCGCGAAATAATTATCGTAAATCCACAGGCCACCACAGACGATTATCAAAACAATTACGATAACTTCAAAATACCCAGGACGAACAATTGATTTTACAGGCATTTCTTTTTTCACTGATGGGTTATTATTAATTGCAATATCAACCATTCCTGAATTATCCGTGTCCATGTCATGACCTTTCATTTATTGATGTTATTAAATTGTCAATTGATGATTGTTTTAATTCTGAATTTATCTTTTTAAGAAGATACTCAAGTGAACTATCGCCATCAACAGTCCAATATTTATCTCCTCGAACATAAACAACACTCGGGACTTTAGTAATCTTGAATTTTTTAAAGATAATTGAATTAAACTCAAGGTTTACAGGATAGCGTTCACATATCGCCTCAACCCTGTCTTTACATTCTGGATTGACCAGAAGTACCCTGGCCAAATATTCACTCATTGCTTTTTTCCCCTCCTCCATTCCGCCAATTATCCCAAACATAACTGTCGAAACTTGTTCGTCTTTTCCCGCAACCGCTATCCTTTCGAGATATGCCCTTACGGTTGAATCCGGCATTGAGGAGGAAATGAACAAGTAGACCTTTTCATCCGAATCAAAAAACTTCTCCTGCAATCCGCGAACGACCTTCGTATTATCGGTATCGGGTGAGGCGGCTTCCGGCTCGGCCCCAGGGATCGGAGGATTTGCCGTGCAACCACAGCTGCTCTCTTCTTGCCGTGAGATTTCCTCTGCGACCTTCGGCTTCATTTCTGCGCTGTATCTCTCCATCGCCTCTCTTGCCGCTTGTTCACCAACTGCCAGTTGGCCCGATTGCTTAGGCGTGGCCTCTTGCCCCTCTGTGCCCTCCAGTTTGGACTGATCAGCGTCACCTTGGCCCGGTAACCCCGTTTGTTGGGAGGCCATGCCCTCGGCTTTTTTGTTTGCATCGTCCACTTGCCGCCGAAGAGTCGCCATGTCTATATTGGCGCCTCCTGGTTCACCTGGAAGATTTGGAAGCGACTGTGCGGCATCGCCGGCCAAGGCAGCATTGGCAGCAAGCAAAATACTCAGGAGTATCGGGTACAATTTCATTCGCAGCATGTGCAGCACCTCTGTTTTCTATAGACTACCCAAAGAAATTCATCGCTAGGCCCCTTCGATCCGCCTACCAGGGGAGGATCGAGCCCGGAATCATAAGTCATCGAACTTCTCCCTATGACATAGACTCCGCTGCTGTTTGGACGAACAGCAGCCATTTTGTAATGGGATTTCACCCAAATGGGGGTATGCGAGCAACCGCATTTCGCGTAGGGATCGCAGATCAAGCCTAGCCGGCATAGCCTGAAGATCAACCTGGACGCTGTAGTTGAGTTGGCCTGCACAATGTCGTCGGCATGAACATGCCCGGTGATCGGAAATAGAGATCCACCACTGCCGACACACCAATAGAGCGAATCGATTGGGAAGCCTGCATTGGCTGCGGTCCCGTCGGCCACACATGCCAATTGGCTTGCATAGTTGGCAACGAGCGCGGATTCAGGCGTCAAGATGGCTGAGAGTTTGTCCGTTTGCCACGTTGGATCAACTTCGGTATACCAGACTCCATAATCGTTTCGAGAGCATGGCCAGCTCGGGTAAATGGTGAGCAGGTAAGCATGCGCTTGGGCGAAGTTCTCATCATTGGACGAGGCTGCATCCTGGCTCTGATTATCGCCGCTTAACAGCGGTTGACTCCCAAAAGAGGTGCCCAATGCGGCTGAATAATAGGCCTCGTGCGATGTATCAATCAGGCCGAACGGCTCCCAAAACTCCCACACAACACCGATTGTGATGTACCAACCATGTTTGCAGATACAAATGCCAGTGACCTTATATTTGATTTCGGAGTAATCGATATCGGTAACAGAATTAAACGGCACCCCAGCCCGGCCAGAGGATATGGGCGCTAAAAGGAGAACGAAAACAAAAGAGAGGAGAAACCTATTTAATTTCTTCAAGCAACACCTCTCTTATGGCCATCACATCCCCATTAGACACAGCAATTGAAGGAACAGCCTTTAACTGTAACCGTTCATTTATGTCTTCAGTCAAATAGAAAACAGGACGATTCAACTCAACTCCAAGTTGATTTGCAATTCCATCTGTCAAAAGCAAATTTGCTTTCAAGTTTGAGGCATATTTGCTTTTTTTAAACCACTCAACTTGAACTGGATCAGTGCCGTCAATAGCTATAATGCCGTCAGTGTAATTTACATACTTCAAAGGGTTATACATGAATCCTTTTTTATACAAGACATTTCCATTACCATCTACAATGTCATGATCAATTGCATAAGACATATTTACAGAAAACACTGTATTCGCGGTTGCTTTTGGAAGTTTGACAATATTTTTAGGCTGAAAAGTAGATGAACTCTTCCGCATCTCATCAACATTTAATGGTTTAATTTTGCTTTTAATCTCATTAAACATATCAGGTTCAGCAATATCGTAAACACTGCCATAACGACCGAGGTAATACCCCTCTGCTTTTACCGTATTAGCTTCAAAACACAGTAAACACAGTGAGAATATTGCGATTGATATTGTGCAATTTAATATTTTATAAACCTTTTTCACGTTCACCTGCCAGGAGTGTAAATACTTCATGATAGCATTTTTTCCGCAATTCCTTCAAATTCTTCCTGTTGTTTTCGCAAAAGGAAGCAACACCCGGTTCATTCAAAGAATGCTCTACCAATTGATCAACAAGCGATTCGATTTTAGCGATTTCTTTCGGGTTAGATGTATATACAAAATAGGCATAGTTATTGACTATTAACCTGCCAACTCCATATCCGAATGGTGTATCAAAAAACAACTCAGAATAATTTGGCGGATTAGATTTGACACTCTGGACAAGCTCCATGGTAAATTCGTCATAATCGAGTATTCCCTCATCCCTAGCTTTTTGAAAATCGGTCGTCTCAAGGAATATTTTAAATGCTGCATTACCGTTTATGACTTTACCAACATATCCAAAACCATGAAGGTCTAGTGGAGATTGTATCACTATAGAAAATGACCCATGATATTTTCTGGCACGCCGATATCCTTCCTCTACCACTGGCGCCAATTGAGCAGCTTTACCTAAAAACTGCCAGGCCTCCTCAAATATAATCAGTCTTGGCCTTGATCGATCCGAGAGATAGAGATCCTGAGTAACCGCATTTATCACCAACAAAATTACTACTCGATAGAGATCCATTTGGACTTTCAGGTTTTCCAGCTCAAGCACAACGAAATCATCGTTTTTTATGTCAAATGTACTTTTTCCAATAAAATAATTTGTATATGAACCTTGGCTTGTGTATTCGCTCATGTTGAATGCAAGCCTAGTAGAGATGTCTTTCAAGGCATCAGTGGCATCATAAGGAATAAATATTTTGTCTTCTTCGGTTAATGGTGTATTGGCCAGTTCTTTTTCCCTAAGAATCTCTTCAAATTCCACCTTCCTTTTTTCATTTTCCCTATGAGGAAAATTTTCAAGATATTCGTGAACAAGATCTGAATCGGCATCATTTCCGGCCTTCCACCATGCCCAATAAACGGCCTTCCTGATCATATTCATTTCCGTATCATCGCATTTCTCTGTGTCGGAGTTTGAATAGACCATTTGTGCAAACACAGCGGAAACAGCCTTTAATTCTTCTGTTGAATCTTCATGAACGATATAAGTAAACGGATTCAAGCAAATATCTGTACCGGGTGCAAAATCTAGGTACGGTGCTCCTAAAGTATTCGCCATCTTCTTATAACTTCCACCAATATCAATAATGCGTATCAGGGCACCACAAGCATAATAATTAAAAGCCAGATAATTGATAGAGAAACTCTTTCCACTACCGCTACTTGCTGCAACAAGCATATTATGGTTGATAGCGCCTTTTGCGAATATATCGAAACCGATGAGTTGCCCCTTCCGACCAATGAAAGGCAATTTAGGTTCAATCCCTGTGCCCCTGAAATCGCCTTGGACCGGCATAAGTGGCGTGATCGAATTGACTGGAGCAATGAAATCCCGTTCTAGGTCTTTGAGGTTATGTACTCGCATGCCGAACGGTAAGGAGGACAGAAAGAGGACTGTCGTAAGGATTGTCTCTTGCTGCATGACATAGCCCTGATCCTCCCACAGGCGCCGAGCCCGAGTAGCCGATTCGCGGCCTCTCTTTTGGTTAGGGCAGAGTATTGTCAGGATGGGGATAACCCGAACGAACCGGGTGCCATGATCGATTGCATCAACGGCACTCAGATATTCATCCTGTTTACGCTGAAGCATGGGAGCCAACGACCCGCTCCCCTTTTGGTTGAGGAACAGGTTGCATTTGCCATGAATTTCGGCCTCAAGCCCTTTTTCAAAGACAAAACTCAACGTGTAGATAAACTTGTCCTTTATTTGATCCATATCGCATTTTGGCCCCCACACCCCGCCAAACAGTTCATTTGTTTGCAGAGGATTGATAGGAGTGGGTATTGTTTTCGGCGTTATGATGAACAAATAATTGTTACCAACCTGGAGACAATCACTTCCATGTTTTTTTATTACGGTATCGGCATTGATAATTTGCTTATTCAGCGGGATATCGTCGCTGTAAGCCCCAAGATTTAATTCAGGATACCCTTCAGGATAAGTGTTGAAGAATCGACGCAGCCATTCCATCAGTATATCAGGAGTAACGACTCTAGGAGCAAGCTGCGCAGATTTTAATGTTTCAATAATCTGACGCTGCATATCCTGGATTGACATCGTTTCTTCTTCATCTTCAAAATTCTCTGGATCGGGTCCCTCTTCTCCAGGGATGGTGACGGCGACGAATAACCTGAAATTTCTAACTTGGATACCAGAGCACGCTCGCAATCCTTTTCTGCCATCACTTAAAAAATTTGCAATTTGCTTAGTGCTCTCTTGGACAACTGGATCGTCTTTAATTTTTGACGCCTGGAATGCTGACAAATATGGGTCAATGTGATCGTCGGCATACAAAGTGAATTGAAGAATACTATTTTTTGGAAGATTTGCACGAAACAGACCTTCCAATGTCGTGATTGTTTTAAGCCCTGCAAATGTGACAGGTATACACTCCCACAACATACCGAGACTGCAATCAGCGTTGATATAAATATTCAATCCATGATCATAACTCGAATAGTTCAAATATTTAGAGAATGGCACTCTTCTGGTGATCTTTTCAAGATCTGATTTTTTGAGCTGAGGTTGACCTCCAAAAATTAAATCTTCTATCAATGTTTTTCCCTGCTCAAGAATTGCACCCATCAAAGCACCTTCAATATTTTTTATATTCAGTTGTTATTCTGTGATAAAATTTACTCGTGGATGTCTGTCAAACTCCAGTCCGCAGGCAGAACCTCAACATAGGCAAACCTTGTCATGTATAGCTCACCATTCTCGCCTTTGTATGGCATCATCAGCACCCGAAGAATGGTGGGTGGGGTAAGCACCGGTGCTTTTGGGGAAGACAGCATATCGGTCAATGCTCGATAGCGAACGTCTTGGGCCTGTGCTTTGGCCGGGCTTGTGCTCTCAGTTTTTTCGCCATCCTGTTTGGCGGCATCAGGTTTATCGCAGTTCCCATCGATACAATTGGAGGAGGCGCCGGTATCGTCCGTAGAGGTCCCATATCGTGCATCACGGTAGGCTGTAGGGGTGTTTACACATTTGCCACCCTTGGGGTCCGCCTTGCAGTTGAACTCATCGTCATAGGGATTAACTATCTTCGTGCATCCTTGGGCCGTCAATAAGGTGCCAATAACCAGGAGAAGCGATATGCGGGAAATGTTCGATCTCATCATTTTTTCCTCTGAGCGGAGTTTGAGGCGGTTTTTCGACCACGTTGTTGTGTATTGTTGCCGACCTGCTCAGTATGTTTGAGCGGTTTAACTTCCAGCCATTTCCCCTCTGAGATGACTACCGTAAGGCGTTTCTCAGCCTGGACCTCGATCACCGGGGTAGATTGCTTAGCCAGATTCAAGTAAAAATCTGAAAGTTTGTCGGCGGTATCCGCCAGACCTGTACCTAGCGCGGCTTTACCAACCTGGGAGGAATCGATTGTTGAAGTGGTGCCAAAGGCTGATGTGGAAGTCGTTGTGGCTGAATCTCGAACTGCGTCGCCGGCCCCCTCCATCATCCCGGCCATGAAGGTACGCGCGAGAGCTGCGCCCATCTTTGACACCACATGCCCCGAAATGCCGACTTTGGCGTCACTGTCCGTCACAAAACCGGTAATTGCTTCGTCGATCACCGCATCACCAGATTTGTTCAAGCAGGCCAAAGTCACCGCTCGAACATCGGCCCGTTCCTTGTCGAGTCGGCCCCGAGCTTCGCCAATGACGAAACAGCCCGCAAGATTCGCCTTAATATCATTGGGTAACCAGGCGGGAGTTTGTATCCGCATCAAGAGTGGCTCAGGTTCTCCTTTGCCATCGTTGGATGTGGAAGCGTCAAAACCGGTGAGCAACATGGCCTCCATGAAGGAAGGAGGGAGATAAACTTTGCGCGTAGCCTCAGCTTCCTGTTGTTGAGTAGGAGCATTTTCGTTGGTCAAAATGCTGATGCCGCCACGATATTGCTCATTTTCATTGCCGGCCCCACCGCCACGTTGCCCCCTTTCCGCGCCTCGTTGTTGCCGGGCAAGGTCCCTTCCATACGGTGAATCAACCGGCACTGAGATCTTTGAGCCATTGATTATGTCGTCTGCGGTGGGAATATTGGGCAAATTGTCAGCGTTCGGGGATGTATTTGGCGATGCGCCAGCCTGGGGTTGTGCTGGGGGAACTTGGGGTTGTTTTTCTGGTGATACTGGATCTGATTCCAGTACTTTTGGAGTTAGTGGCTTACTATCAGGCGACACGGGCCGAGTCTTACTGACAGTTTCCTGATCATCTTTGGATGTTTTTGCCTCTTGGAGACCGAGCTGGGTTTTAAGAGTGCCAAGTTCATTTTTTAGTTGGATAGCGTCTTTCTGCATCTGCTCCATTTGACGGCGTTGCTCCGCAAGAGCAGTTTTATCCATCAGGTCAGGATTGAGCCGAGGCCCTTCAGCCTGTTGAACTGCAATCGGACTTGATGGTAGCTGTTTATGTTTTCTCCCATTGTAGGCAAAGAGTATGAATACTGCTATCACTATGCCTATAACAGTCCATACGGCGTATTTTTTGCCATTTGGAGATAGCTTATTAAATTGCAAAATTTCTAACAAACTTTTTGATTTGCTCATTATTTCAGGTCCATTCTGAAGTTGACAGGCATTGAGCCAAAATCGCTATTGGTGTTAGCTGTACCGGATTTCTTTTCAACTACGAATAAACGTGAATTTTCTCCGGATTTCAATTGATGCTTATCAAGAGCAATAGCAAGAATAGAGGGGCTTACGAAGGTGTTTAAAAATGATTTTTCATCAATATCGACAGTATTTTTGGCATGGACACTATACTCTTTGAGCTTGATTCCAACTCCGTCGATCTCGACAGTATTCTTCAAATTAACATCAAAATCTTTACTGATATTTAGCTCTTCAGATTGCGAGCTTATTCGGTAACTGGAAGGATAGTCGCCGTTATATGCTTCTCGAATGACCTGTAATACTTGCTTTTCGAGAGGCATATCGAGATAGTGCTCGATATTCTGTTTTACCTCATCTGATTTTGGCTTGGCCAGCCTGACCGTTACTGCGTTTATGCCAGGTGTTGGAGCCGCGATGATGGTATATGTGGCTCCATTGCAAACAGCATATATTTCAGCTGGTTCTGTTGGGTATACGGTTTTGTTGCCATGAACTTCACCAAGGAAGGTGATATAGGCGCTGTCACCAGCGAATTTCCCCTGAACACCTTTGTCTTCAGGAACAATAAGATCTTTGAAAATACCACCACAGTGAATACGGTTAATTGAATTGTTGGAAAATTTAACCATTGTTGGAATTTCAGCAGGTATTCCATCCTCTGCCGCAGATAAGCATGGAGACAATGCTGTCACGCAGAGACAAGAAAGAACAATACTTCCAAAACGAGATTTTTTTTTCATGTTATTTTCCGTGATATTTTATTGTTTTTCAGAAAAACTTAAAATTTCAAATTTACCATCAAGAACACGATACTTTAAAATATATTCCAGAGATTTATTTTCAACAAATGTGCTCCCTGTAAATACTCGATTCGTTCCAAAAATTGTGATTGTATCTGAATCTTTTTTATATTCATAACGATCAATATAAAAAACTGAACTAACTTGGGAATCCTCAATACGACCAGCTAGTGAGTATAATTGTTTTTTTGCATCAGGAAATGATTCTGGAGCATAGTAGACGAGTAATTCGTCGAATTGTTTCCTGACAGTTGCCGGCGAATAATTAGCTGCAAGCAAAGTAACTCTTCGTGTCAATTCATTTATATAGTTTTCAGTAGGTTTTCCTTGTACAAATTCGATAGTACCGGTCATTTGCGGTGGAATAAGTATTGTTTTTTCATACCGCAAAGCTCTCATTAGCAATACTGAATTCCAGCAATACCCAAGGACAAGAATCACTATCACGAAAGAAAGGAATCTATTTTTTGCATAAATGTTAGCAGTTTTATTAACGAAAATTTTTGGCAGCATAAGATTACTCACTCGTGGAATTCTTGTTCAAAATATTCTGGATACCCTTTTAAAGTTATAAAACCTGCAAGATATAATATATGTTTAAAAAATCCTTTCGTTTGTTTCCTTTTTGTTTTGATATATAATATTAGCAAAAATCCAGATACGAACCAACATATCCAAGATTTTCCTACCAAGCAAAAACCTACAAGAATAAAAGCAATGACCAATTCATCTGTTTCCATCCATATTGCAGTGAACTTTTTTGACAGATATTGAGGAAAATTTCTTTCAGATGAATTGGCCATTTAACTAGATCTCCTTTGAAGATTATTGGTTACCTTATGCCATTAGATGATCATGGCACCCATACTGGTGATAACTGTGTCGGCGTTCAGCATGAAGGCTGCAGCCAGGACAATACCACCTGCCGGTACATACATATTCCGCAACGCCAGAACTGCCGCAAGAATAACGAATGCAACACCGGCAACGAAGCCAATCGGACCTAACAGAATTTGATTTACACCGATATTATAGATATCGTATGCAAAAGAAGTTGCAGCCGGGGTAGTCATTGCAAAAGCAGTCCCGCCAAAAAACACTGTAAGTGCCATGAGCATGATAGCTGCTTTGATGGGAGATTTCCGGCTTACAGATTTCAATGTGAACTTGGACATAATGTGGCCTCCTGTTGACCATTTGTTTTTTTGCCGCGCCCAATGCGCGACAGTATTCAAACAACAAATTACTGCGTAATTACAACTCTCCGATTCAATTCCAGATTAGAATTCTCTGCGACCGGTTCCTCCGATCCTTTTCCTCGCACCTCTCCGATTTTGTACCCATTTTGACGCAGCAAAGTTGCCACCGCCTCTGCACGACTCATGGATAATTGATAATTATGAGCCTCGGTCCCGAGTATGCAGGTGTGACCGGTCACGTTCACCGGCCACACTTTGTCGATGTGGCATGACTGGAGTCCCCTCAGCAACGAGGCTTTTTCAGACGAAGTGATCAGTGCGCTGTCCAGGGCAAAATGTGGCACTGGCAGAGCACATTCATCAGTGGAAGATTGAGCTGTATTCCTTGGCTTCAATTGCCCAGGTAACAGCGGGAGACTGCCCTCCGTTGTGGTGATATCGTGAGCATGGTTTGCGGCCCGCTGCTCAGACGTAATGATGAAATTTCGGCCGGGCTTGAATATGATTTTTTCCTGGTGGTACTGATATCTCTCTTCCCGGATCTCGGTCGTCGCTGAAGCTGATTGCACCATGGCTAAACCGAGCAACAGCAATCCAAGGTTGATTGTTTTTTTTGGCATTAGGTTTTCCCCTTCGAGGATACAGATCAAATAACTTCGTTATTTTTATTTGTTTGCCGGAATCATCAGATGTTTCCTAATGATTTTTTCACTTTTCCCAAGACGAACTTATTGATGTTTCGATTATTTCTTAATTTCGTCAAATCTCTTTAATTTGATTGCCGGGATTATCAGATGTTTTTTTCCAATCTGTATTGATATTCCGTCGTTATTCTGCATCTGCCAGATCATGTTTTATTTGATTGCCAGTATTCTCAGATGTTTCGAGGAATAATTTTTCCCGGCGGCGAAGCTGGTAGACCTTACTCCGAACTTTGTAGACCTGTTTTTTCTGGAAAATATTGAGCTTGAAACCATAGATTTCCTCGATCTCTTCGATGAGAAATTTGATAGGCAATTTCGCATCCGCCTCCAGGTTTCTGTACCGACTGAAAGCATAGATTTCCCACTTCGTTTTCAGGTCTGCAGTCTCCATCAAACTCTTCCGGCGAGCTTTGGAAAAAGTGGCCAGTTGAGCTCTTATCAGATCCCTGTTGGCCCAGGTTTTTGACAAAAAAGCCAACCCTTTTCGCTCGTCCTCGGTCAGAGGGTCGTGAATCAAATTCGATTTCAACAACGCCCTTAGTGACTTCAAAGGCACACGACAACGCTTAGCAAATTCTTCAATTTTCACTGAAAATTAGGCGATATTATGTATTTGAATAGTTGGTTTAGCCTAATGGATAAACCAACTATTCATTTTTAATAATTATTTTGTGAACGAATATGAGAAGACCGAAAAATTATTTTCGGTGGAACTTAGCGGATTGGTTGCAACAAATATTGAAAGTGTGATCAACCAATTATGAGGCAGGGAGTGTGACAGACTTCAAAGCAAAAATGTAAGAGAAAAGCCAAATGCAATGACATTAGGCGTGATCAAGAATGTTTATTTTTTCTCTTTATCCTTTCCGAGTCGTCCATCAATAATACCAATTGCTGCTTCAATCTTCCTTCTTTTAAAAGCAGTAATTTCACTGTCCTCGTAATCCGCTAATTCTAACGCACGATCTTTAACAGCATTGAGCTGTCCTTTGTTGTACTCCAAATCATGCTGTGAAAATTGAGCTATATCCGCAAAATGCTTTCGGATTAAAGCACAAACAACTTTCGGCAGAACTCCACGGGGCAAAGTAGCTATGTAACTCAAATCAGCTGGCAATCTAAATGTAGAAATTTTTGCATCTTCTCTGACAAAATACAGCGGGGATTGTTCCGGCATGAGATCGCTCCTAATTTTTTTTAAGGATTCTGGTTGAGTAGGCGGTTTCCTTGGGATTTTCTACCAAACAACCGGCATCCTCGCAACCTCATAGACGTATTTTTCTCCGATGTTTTTCTCCGCTGGTTTTGTACTGCCAACCCCGACCGCCGACTTGCCAGATTTTTTTGCCAGAATTTTTTGCCAGAATTTTTTGCCATGTTTCCTTGCCGTGTTTTTTAGTAGCATATTTTATTTACAAATTTATGCCACATTTTTTTGAGTTTTCTGTTTAATTTTTTATTTTTTTAGTTAAAGTCTAATTCTAGGAGATTTGAGCAATATTCATTATCCAAATTTCTAGAGTTTTACATAGTTGTAAAAAACAAAATAAATACGAAACAAGATTGTAAATATTATTCTTTATTGGTAAGACCGATATGACGCCGCAACTTCGGTCTCTAAAATGCGATGATTTCATTTTCTTCGCAAGGAAAAAATAGGCTTTAACAAGCTGATAAGACATACTTTTTAATGGTTTACAAATTTTTACAGAATCGCGATCCCTTGAGCACCAATAGTTTTTTGGTAATTGTCAAGGAATTTTTATTCTACTTTGTGGTACTATTTTTTTTTAGAATTGAATTTGCGGATGAAGTGATTGCGTAGAATTACCTATAGATAGGTAAAACTACCTATTCAATCTTTGTTTTCCGATGTCGGGTTTCCCACCTATCGGAAATTCCTATCGCTGGAGAGTGGGATGAATGCAGATATTGACCAGTCTCAAGACGGCGGAAGCCTAAACGTGGACCAAACCCAATTTGCAGCGGAGGGATTTATGGCAGGAGTCAACGACAACGAGCAAGGCTCGTCAGATCCGGTTGATGCTCTGAATCAGCTTATAGCGAGATCGCGAGGGGTGAATATTGATTCGTCCAACCCGCCAAAGGATAGCGGGATGGAGGGTGTAAAGAGGGAAATTCAAAAAACAACGGTTTCACCACAAAACCTTCCCGACTCTACAGGCCCTGCAGCTTCATCGTCAGATTGGGATAACTTGTTCCTGGGATGGCGGACAGATCACAAGATCGCGGAGGAGATTGCCTCCACTCTACCCGTAAAAGACCGAGCACTGTTCATGCGTTGGTGGGGGGGGTTTCAGGAAACCATCACTTGGGAAGCCTACAAGGCGAGCGGCTTTGTTGATCCTTGTCGTGCCGGCCAGAAGGTTCAGAAAAATCAAGTTCCCGCCCCTTCCGCGCCAGTTAGCCAACCAACACCCTCGAATAACGCATATCTCTCAACGTCATTAGCTCGAACATCACCTTTTTATCCTGTTTCAAGAGCAATAGTTAAAGATCAGAAACAAAGGATTCAAAATAGTAAAGTTGAAATTTCAAATAATTGGGGAGAAACAATTATTGATGGTCCATTAATGACTATACCAGACGAAGGTGTTCTTTTAGCTTTGACCCATATAAGTGTTGAACAAAAATCAAACGCAATAGAAACGACTCTTTCGCGTATATGCAAACTACTTGGAAAATCAAGAGGGAAGAATCAATATGATGCAATAAGGACAAGTATAATAATTTTAGGGCTTAACCGTGTTGTTACTTGTCTTTATAAGGATGTGGATACTGATCATAATGTAAATAATCCTGAGAAAAAACAACAGAATACAGATGTTGATTTGATAATAAATGACATCAACACTCATTCAAAATCACCACATAACAACCAAAAGCAAGTACAGAGAGTTCAAGTTGGTTCAATTCTGTTTGGCGAAGTAGATCGAGATTCAAGCTCAATAAAAATCACTCTCAACGAATTTTTCCTTGAACAATATCGCAAAGGATTAAGCACCACCATCAACCTGGAAGAATGGAACGCATTACGGAGTGATATAGCGAAGGCGCTACATAGATTCATCTCATCGCATTCAGAATTTAAGTATCCATTTTCGATTATGACCCTCTCTAAGGCGATTAACCTCAACACAAACCAAAATATTAAAAAAGTGCGCGAACTGATGAACCAGGCTTTCGCCGAGTTAGAACGTGTTGGAATAGCCAAGTGTGTTTTAACGAAGGGTGATCTTATTTACATAACCATTCTATAGCTCAACATGAACACCAAAATGCAATCTGCTATTAAGTGTGTCGGTGAAGGGCGGAAACCAAAAAACAACGTGATTCCATATTTTTATTATCGATCAATTCTGGGCCTTATTCGAGATCATATTTTTTCACGTCAACAAAGACATTTCCAGGAAAGTGTGTCGGTGAAGGGCGGAAGTGTGTCGGTGAAGGGCGGGAACCATATTAAATGTGTATTTCCAGTAAGTTATAAATAAAATGTTCTTTTTGAGATTCCCCAACATAGGCAAATTTACCAAGGTGCCACATTGTAGCCCATCACGAAATACATGGAAGTGTGTCGGTGAAGGGCGGATGCGTGTCGGTGAAGGGCGGATGCGTGTCGGTGAAGGGCGGAAGTGTGTCGGTGAAGGGCGGAAGTGTGTCGGTGAAGGGCGGAAATCGTCGAATATTGGCACAAAAACAATGAGTTGTGAAACCTCTATCTTTTATCTATCTTTTCTATCTTATCCATCTTTTCCAGGGGGGGCCTGCCGGCCCAACTGATTTTCCTTAAAAAGGACAAAAACTACCTGAAAAAGCCATGCGGAAAGAAACAGGATTTGAAGCAGTTTTGACAGCGTTTGTGGACCAATATGGCCTCACCCGGGGTGATGTGCTGGAGGTCATTATGAACACTGTGGCTCGGATTCTTTCCCGATGGCACGACATGGAGATTAGCGTCGTTTATTCCGGTGGCCGCCTAGTGGCCACCGGCTATTCCAGAATCAAAGGCCGTTTCGAGGACAGCAACATCAACCTGCAGTCTATGCGGGGATGGAACTCGATCAAAAGGATGATCGAAAACAACATGGATCAGGTTGTGTGCCTGCGTGAAGCCCAGGCCTACAAAAACCATGAGCATACCCTCCGCTGGGGAGAGATCATCAAAAACGATGAACGGGCTCGCAAACTGACCGTCGAGATCGTCATGGACGATGGCCATGCTCTTCTTGCCGAATGCCCATACGCCAACATCGGGCCGCATGAACGAACCAAAGGTGTTTTTGAGAAACTCTTTGCCCGCGGAGCCAAAAGGGCATTCCACTTTCGCCGGATCAATCCGGTTCTTCTGAACGGCACTCCCAGGCTAAAAGTCATTTTGGATCGCCAATCCAAGCGACTCCCCGAAACTTTGTTGAGAGAGCGACTGATAAGTCATCGGTTCGGAGTGTCTGATTTACGTGTGCATTGCTATCGCAGAATCGTTGGTGGAATAACCTATATTCGAGTGAATAAATCTATTCCTCGTGACCCTATTCTTGAAACTGCATTTGAATTGAGCGGTGAAAGAATGAAGATTGAGATTGATAGGAAAATGATATGAAATCTCGAAGAGATTACAGTTTATCAAATTGGACTGATATTGGAGAAGGCGTAGAGCTTGATAAGCCTGATAAAATTGTAAAACTTGGTTTTCCTGAATCCTATAGAAAAGGGCATGCCTGGATTTTTGGAACAACGAGATGCGGCAAAACTCGACTGATGGAATGGATTATTGAGCAAGATATAAGACGTGGATATTCTGTTATATGTATTGATCCAAAGGGTGATATACCTTTATTTTCAAAAATAGTCCAGGTTGCAACTGACACTGGCCGGCTTGACGACCTTTTATTCTTCAATCCGATATTTCCCAATAACAGCGCAACTCTTGATCCACTATCATCATATTATATGGTTGAGGAACTTGTTGCCCACATCACAGCCGGGGTAGCCATTGGTAAAGATCCATACTTCTTCGGAGTAGCATATCAAGTGAGCCTATTGGTTGTTCAAGGTTTAATTATGCTTGCTGAGTCGAAAAATGAAAAGCCGAATTTTAATCTCAATGATGTTAAAAATAATATTAGCCACGAAGACATTAAATCACTTAGAGATAAGTTACTTTATCTAACAGATCCTGAAGCTAAACAACTTGTTGCTGATTTGAACAAGGTTATCAACAACCCTATTGAATTTTATTCAAAAATTGCCAACTCTCTTCTTGTGGCGTTGACAGAATTGACATCTGGAAATGTTGGTAAAATTATTGGTCGTGCAAAGGAAAATAGGTTTATCAGTCGTTTAGAGAACGGGAAGGGTGTTATTCTGGTTGTGCAGCTTGGTTCTCTCTTAACAAAAAAGGCGTCATATACAGCCGGCAAAGTTATAATTTCAATGCTGCAATCGTATATAGGCCGGGTTCTTGCTGTTGGCAACAAAATGGACCCTCCTATCAGTCTACACATCGATGAGGCTCAAAACGTATTGTATCCAGGTATTGAAGATCTTTTCGCAAAAGCTGGCGGTGCCAATGTATACATTCATGGCTACAGTCAATCAGTTAATCTGTTATATGCTGAAATAGGTAAAGAACGTGGTAATTCAATTCTTGACAACTGTAACACTAAAATATTTATGCGTGTTCCGGATGCGGAGACTGCAAATTACGTTTCTAAACACTTAGGTAATAAAAAAACATACAGCCCTATCCTTTCAGTCGGAGGAAATCTTTCTATCAGGGAAACTGAGGATATAAGAATTGACCCATCTGATGTACTTAATCTTGATCCTAGACAGATGTTTTTTACTACCTACTCGGGCACCTATAGGGGGATAACCTCAGATGTTGCTGATCCAAGCATAAAGGTTGTTTTTCCAAAGGTTTCGAGAAAGTTAAGAGGATGATTGATGAACATTCTATCAAAAATTCAAACTGTTCCTGACCAAGTTGTTAACGCCGCAATCATATTAATTATTTTGGTTTTATTTTATATTCTGTATTTAACTATCAAAAATGATAGGAGCAGTAAAATAAGGGAAATTGAAAGAGTAATTTCTCTTGAACAATTGTCTGAACTTTGGACGAATAGAAATTCAACTTCAATTGAAGTGCCATTAGATGTTCTCACACCTATTTGGCGAGAAGTTGAGGAAGAAGGCGAGGATCCGGAAATTATTCTACGTCATGATCGAGCACGACAATTTTGGAATCGTATTTCTAAATATTTCAAAAGATCCCCCATCCATCGACAAGTATGTGCTCATCTTATCACTATCCTTGATCAGGATGGAGACTGCCCTTCTGTAGTCAATAAAAAAAGTTTTGTGAATGATATTGAATCTTCTTGGGACTCTAATTCTTACAGTATGCTTGGAATGACAAAACTAATAGATCATTCGATCAATGTGGCTGAGCATGTTATCGATCTTTTGATCGACATAGAAGCTCAACACGTCATTCCTGACGGCATTATTGCCGCTCTCGCTCACGATATCGGCAAAATTCCATCCTTGCAATCGCACCTGTACGCCTCCGGGGACCATCCCATTGTCGCCGGATCAATCTTGACCACCTTGACCGGGTTCAAAGACCTTCCCGAGCATGATCGAACCGCAATTGCCCAAGCCGTTAAACATCATCACATCAACTGCGAAGGTCTTTTGCCGCAGAATGTCCGTCGCGCGGATCAGTTGTCCCGGCAGGATGAGATGGATTGGGCCGTACTGGAACTCTCCAGTTCACGGGAGGAACTCACCAGATCAATACCTCCTGGCAATCAGCAGGCGTTGGCCGCACATGAACAGGCTTCGGGACAACCTGGACTGGCAGCAAATGCGCCAGCCCAGGTTGTTGCTGCGTCACGTCCTGAAGATACACAGGCGGTCACCGAACAGCACACTACCTCACCGGTGGCAACACCCGTTACACCGGCTTTAAACCAGGCGTCACAAACGAATCCCGAGCAAAATCTTGTCACCCCAGCGGAGGCCGTGGCCACTGGCGCATCTATGCGCGACTTTCTGACCGGTGGTCAGACGGAGAACGATCAATCAGATGCACTCGATGAGCCAGATGAATACGAGGATGAGACGAACACCCCACCAAATGAGCCAGAGGACGACAGCAATGAGCCAGATGAGCCAGAAGAGGGGCCAGAGGACGACAGCAATGAGACTTGCCCATCGGCCGATATGATGTTCGGCGGTTCTCCGCAGCAGGTTACCGAGCAAATGGTCGATGATGAAAACGATAGTGGCAGTGGGGACGGAAACGGCGAGGTTGCAATTCCTGTGAATACAGAACCCGAGGTTGTGATGGGAACTGTTGTTGAGCAACAGCCAGCGGCCATCAACAACGTGTCAACACAGCACCTGCCGAGGTTGGCGCCTGATCCGTATCCAAATCAAAGCGGGGTGCCGGCAGGGATGGAGAATGTGCAACCGGGCGATCCGACAAAGGCCTATGCAGCCGATAACGCAATTTTCGGCAATGGCCACGTTGGATCATCAGCGCAGAATCAAACAGCGGCCAAGAAGGATGCGCCCCAAATAATTCAACTTGGAGATTGGTTCGACGAGAAAGCACTTATCGATCAATTGAAGCCACATATTAACAAAACTTCAGGAAAAACATTCAGAGCGTTTTCAATGCCTGATGGTGTTGTTTATATTCAAACTGGATTGATCGAGAGCATTATAAGAGAAATGGCGTCTGCGAATAATATTGCTGACATTCCAACGCTAGTTAGCGGATGTAGTGAAATGAAAAATATTCTTTTGTCGGTTGTTAATAGGTTAAAAAACAAAGGTTTCATTGAAGAAACACTTGTTCAAAAAGGATATTATGGAGGATATTTTTTAATTCAAAAGCGTTCTGGCGCAACAAAACCAGGATATTTCACTCCATTTCGGGCAGAAACATTTGGAATGCCCTCTGAATTGGAAGAGTTGAAAGATTTTTATAAATCACGTTATGCGCTTGATTTCGTCAATGTCGCTCCGAATATAGGCCAGGATAAATAAATCATTTTTTAACATTGATACAAAACAAGTATTATAAATTTTTCTGAAACCAACTAATTGAGGTATGTAATGCCAGATAAAGGTTCGTATCCTAATTCAAATTCAAACGCGAATAGTGTTAATCAGGATTACAATACAAGTGCTCCGGTTATCACTCCTGGGTCAGGGAATAGCGTTAATTCAGAACCAAAGTCTTTGATAGACGCTATTTCGCAAATACAACAATTTTACGCCTTTGAGAATATGGGCCAAGAGATACCGAGGGAATTTTTCACCCTTAATGGTATCTGCAACTACTTCAAGGTCGGCGCATCAAGTGGTTTCAGCGAAGGAATGTTCGTTTTTCTATTATTTCCTGTATTCCATTTTTATTTAACTCCATTTGTACTTAAAACAGATAGTTTAATGCTCAAAGGTATCGTTTTATCTATACCGTTCATGTCAATTATTATGAATGGATTTATCTGTATGTATGTAAGCAGATATTATATTGGCAGTCTTACTCGACAAGCTATCAATTCACTTTTTAGCGGTCGCCTTATTGTTCTCATGATGAAATCTCTGATCATATATATTGTTTACACTTTCGTCACTCAATTGAGTAAACCTGACTATGTTTGGGCTCTTGTTAAGCATTTTGGAAAAAATTCAGAGTCAATCTACACACATTACATGCAGATATTGCCGCATATAATGCCAATGGCAACGAAATGCTCTATCTGCATGCTTTTAGCAGCAGTTATCCCTTATGGGAGTGTGTTTTTTTATGATGTTTTTAGGACGTCTAGGGCGAAGCGCAATAGAATGCGAATAATGGGCAAGTGAAACTAATTCAATGGAGGAAAGTATGGACCAGAATCAAGGCAATGTAATTACTTCACCGGTAAAAACTCAACCATCTTCCGATGGTAATGTTATCCGTGGAAAGAAAAATCAAAAAAAACCTCAATTGTCCAAGGAGGAACAACAACGGCTGAATGAAGATCACAAGCGGCAAGAGCAGGAGCGCAGGGATGCAAGGGATTTAAAAAGGAAAGAGGATCGTGAAAGAAAAATCAATGCAATTGATCATCTGAAGGCATGGGTCCTCACTGTTAAATCGTTCATTGGTAAACATTTTTTAACAATCTTCAAATCCACAGACTTCTATCATGGATTGCTTCGGAGTGCTACTGATCAGATCGGCGGCATCCCGAGTGAGGTTACTGGACCGCTGAATGATGAACTCATTGGCATCATGCTGCAGCTCGATGAGTGGAACGTGAAAGCTGGAAAAATAGCCAAACGCTACAACTTGAGTTACAAAACGTATGATCGGCCTGATTTCATGAAGGATTACAGAAATCAACTGGCCGCAAGGAAGGCTATGCAGGATAAAATGTCCAAAACTGAGCCCCAGGTCGCCCACCACACCGGCGAGGCGGTTGCCATGCCACCGATGGCCACAGGCGGTGTTGCGTCAGCCGCTACTGAGCCCGAGGCTGCAGAGACAGCTACAGCGGTCACCGCCTAATTTTCAAGCTGGGAGGTGGATCCACCACCAAGGGAGGGCCGGTGCAACGCCGGCCCTCCGTGGTGTGGCCCTTGGCCCGGACCCCTCATCACGAATCCGGACGCGAGCTGGTCCCCGGCACCGATT
>JAQUEZ010000244.1 GCA_028684915.1 Desulfobulbus sp. | reverse complement strand
AAAGTATTAAACAATATTCAGATAAAGGTTGCCTCGTTATCAAAGTCACTATTGAAGCAAAAGAACTCAAGGCTTGGCTTCACGATAATTCGTTTTTAAATACCCTAGATAACCGGGAAAAATACGTGAGTTTTCGTTTACGCCAATTCTTGGATGATGCATTTATTTGAGTAATGATGGATTAATGACAGAGTGAGGTTTAGTTTTATGGTATCGGACTGGTTTTCCGTTATACTCTGTAAGGCTTTGATTAGCTAGGATGCCATTCGCTTCCACTCTCGGTTCTTATTAATTGGAACAATATTGACTTTGGCATTGCCATTTTTTCGACATTTTTTATACCAAGGAAATTTATCAGCTTCACTGTAGGCAGGTATCCAATATCTGGTTCGACAAGAAAATAAATGACATACGAATTTGACGGTAAGCAATACAAGAAAGCCTCAGTACATCAGACAAGCTGGGGGGAAAGCATGGTGGAGCGTCTGCCCATCAAGGGAACTGAACTCATTCTCGATATTGGGTGTGGCGACGGGCGAGTTACTCAAAAAATAGCCTTGCGTGTTCCTGATGGTGAAGTATTGGGGATTGATGCATCAAATAGCATGATAGCTGCTGCCAAAAAATACGAATCAGCAAACCTTCGCTTCAAGGTCATTTCGGTTAACGAGCTTTCTTTTCACGAACACTTTGACGTCGTGTTTTCTCATGCCGCCTTGCATTGGATTAGAGACCATGACCTCCTATTGAAAAAGATATATAAATCCTTACGCTCAGGTGGATATGCGAGGCTCAATTTTGCAGCAGATGGTGCTAGCCCGACATTGATACAGGTCATTAAAACGACAATGGGTAATCCATCTTACGCGAAATATTTCTCTAATTTTCTTTGGCCCTGGTATATGCCAAGCTCTATCGAGTATAAGAAAATTCTTTCACGAAGTCCTTTCCAGGATGCGGAAGTATTGGAAGAGCATAAAGAACGGCTTTTTCCTTCCGCAGACTCGTTAATCAAGTGGATTGACCAGCCCTGCCTTGCCCCTTTCCTTGCGGTAATAACCGAAAAAGATAAGCAAGGATTCAGAGACTCGATCATCGACCAAATGCTCCAAAAAACGAAACAAGCAACAGGTGGCTTTCTGGAGCAATTTTGTCGACTTGATATATTAACAAGAAAATAAAACAGGCTGAGTCAGACGGTTCACTTGACGACGCGAACGGTGGCGGCGGGCTCAACTCCAGGTTTATATGTATTGGAAAAGTGTTAACTAACGTGACATTGACTCTTTCCCGGTTTTTATAGCAAAACAGCTAATAAGGTTGACTCGTCAGAATGATATCCGGTTTCTGGTTATCATTCAAATTGCATGATATCCTGTTAGCTAAAAACCAAAAAACGTCAGTTTTTCAATGTGTTTGGCTGGAAACAATGAATGATGGCAAGAAACCTAATAATAACTTGTTGGGTTTAAACAACAGGGTTCCCTGATATGGCAAGTCGATTTGTTTCTTCACCTCTTTACCGACTTCAACTCGGTAGGCTCTCGGGTATGAGTAGGTTACAGGAGGTCTTCACCGAGTCAATGCGACTCCTCGTCGATCTGTTGGGGATGAGCACATGACGGACCCGGACCGCAGCGCCGTTGACACGATACGCGGGTATTTCTATCAGTTCGACTACTCGATACTGAAAGTGCTCCAATTGTCTAATCATGATGACTCGATCGCTGTCGAGTGCATCGAAGACGTCGACATTCGCACTGCAACGGAAATTACAGCCGTGCAGTGCAAGTACTACGCGGGCACAGAGTACAACCACTCGGTTATCAAGCCAGCCGTCATGTTCATGCTGTCTCATTTCAAGGAAATCAGAGATGATGGGAGGCCACTCGTCAAGTATTTGCTCCGCGGACATTACAGCTCTGGCCAGCACAAGCTGGCGTTGCCGATAGACGTTGCGTTTCTGAAAAAGCACTTCCTGACGTACAGAGAAAGTAAAGTCGAGCGCCGCCATCACGATGAACTCGGTCTTAGTGACGTCGACCTTACCGATTTCCTGTCGGTTTTTGATATTGATGTCAACGCGGCGAGTTTCGAGGATCAATTCGCGCAGGTCATTCGGGAGTTGAAGACCGCTTACGGCTGCACGCAGTTCGAGGCGGAGTACTTCTATTACAATAACGCCCTTGCCCTGACGAGAGAGTTAACGATCCAATCATTGCCAGCCAGCCGCACCATTACCAAGAAGGCATTCATAGAACGATCAGACACATCTGGCGTGCTGTTCAACGAATGGTTCGTGCGGAGGAAGGGTGAGAAAGCCCACTTTGCTGCACTGCGAAAAGAGTACTTTGCTGGCCTCAACCTATCCCCGTTCGAACGTTTTTTCCTCATCGAAGTTGACCCTGCAATACTTGTCCGGAGTGATCTCAAAAATGTGCTACACATATTGTCGGAGAAGTGGTCAAAGACGACCAAACGCGATGGAAAATCGTCGTTCTGCCCCTACGTCTATGTTCACAGGCTCCCCAATGACGAATTGGTGGCACTAAAGAAGGAGCTGGCGACCGAGGAGTTCGGCTTCATTGACGGCTACGACTTCCAGGGTGCCGACTTCAGCGTGAAATCGATTGCGAAACCCGCCACACACGACAATGGAATAAAGTTGAAAGTGCTGAATTCAATCGCTGATCTTGAGGCGACTGTTGGCGCCGTCACGAAGACTCGAGAGGTCTACCAGTTTCACTTAGGAAAAAGCTACTTTGATCCCGCGAACAATGCCGTTAAGCACGTTCAGATCCAACTGCAAAAGCTCACAGACATCAAGGCAATCATCTAAACGAATCGGAGTCGCAAATGGCAGTCAAAACAACAGAAGACAACCTCAATGCCCAAGTGGTCGCAGTCTTCCCAGACAAGGTCCGCATCGTCGTCGACAAGTTGGAAGATTTCAAAGTTGCGGAGGAATCACTTCGCGTTGGCTCGTATGTCCGAATCGCCGACAATGAGAACGCCATTCTCATCGCCATCATCGAAAACTTCCAAATTGTGGCCCGAGACGATGGAACGAGAAATCACGTGATAGAGGCATTCCCGTTAGGTGTTTTACGGGACGGAAAGTTCGTGCGCGGTGGCGACTCACTTGCGATACCACCGAAGAATGTCGAACCGGCGACGATTGAAGATATCAAGCGCATCTACTCAGATTCGGTCAGGGACGAAGAGAGCTTCTGTTTCTCAAGCCTTGCGTCGAATATCGGCGTCCAAGTACCGGTTAATGGCAATAAGTTCTTCAATAAGCACATCGCCATCGTTGGGTCAACTGGTTCTGGCAAATCCCATACACTCGCGACTATTATTCAGAGAGCGGTCGCGGAAAAGACCGGTGACTTCACGCTCAACAACTCTCACGTAATTGTCTTCGACATTCACTCAGAATATCGGTCCGCGTTTCCTGATGCCAACTTCATCGACGTTTCGAACCTAGTTTTGCCGTACTGGATGCTGAATAGCGAAGAACTTGAAGAGTTTTTCCTAGACACGGAAGCCAACGACCACAATCAGCGAAACGTCTTCAAAGAGGCCATCATCAAGGATCGTAAGGACAAATTTCAGGGGTCAGAGCCCGATAAACAGAAGATTCATCTAGACTCCCCACTTGTCTTCGACATTCAGGCCGTCCTCGGTACCGCAAAAACAAAAAATGAGGAGATGATTGATACCGGCGAGACGTACGCAAGCGGAGCAAGGAAGGGGCAACCTAAAATGACGCAAGGGAGCTTGTTCGGGAAGCTCACCAACTTCGTCAATCGGCTGGAAAGCAAGGTCAACGACCGTCGCCTCGATTTCTTTCTCGGCGCGGGGTCGATGAACGTGACGTTTGAAGATACGCTCCAAACACTCCTAGGCTACTCGGTAAAAAACAAGTCAAACGTTACAGTCATCGACCTGAGCGGTGTACCTTTCGAAGTCCTCAGCATAACGGTCTCGCTCATTTCTCGTCTGATCTTCGAGTACGGGTACATCTATAAGCGTTTGCGATGCTCCAAGGACCCGAATGAGAAGATCAACAACGACGTACCTATCCTTCTGGTCTACGAAGAGGCACACAAGTACGTACCAAACAGCGAACTCTCGAAGTATCGCTCTTCGAAAACATCCATTGAGCGCATTGCAAAGGAGGGTCGTAAATATGGTGTAACCTTACTCCTCGCAAGCCAACGTCCATCCGAAATTTCAGAGACGATCTTCTCGCAATGTAACAATTTCATCGCGATGCGCCTGACAAATCCCGTTGACCAAGGATACGTTAAAAAACTGCTCCCAGATTCTCTAGGAACACTGATTGACAAGATGACCTCATTCCGCCAGGGAGAAGCACTGCTTGTCGGTGAATCTATCGTTCTGCCTTCGATTGTGCAAATCGAACAATGTGCCCCTGCGCCTTCGTCGAATGATATTCCATACTGGGAACTATGGCAGGAAGAGTGGAGGGACATGGAGATCGCGGCAATCAAAGCAGAATGGTATAGGTAGAATGATGGGACACGGTCGATACTCAGCTGCGCGGCGTTGTTGATGCTGGACATTGGGCTTCTGAACACGGAGAATAACTAATGTCAATGTTCGGTAATCTTTACGTTGAAATTCTAGGCGAACTTTCCCGTCTCATTACTGGCCGTATATATTCCGACGAACAAATCAAGACATTTACCTCTAGTGCAGTAGGTAAGTATTTCACCGATTTTTTCCCAACACCTAAAGACGAACAGGACGTCAAAGATAAAGTAAACGCTGCTCGTGATCACATATCTGCAGCGAGCACGATAATTTTTGAGATGAAAGATAATCTCGAGTCTCAAAGTAAAAGTTTGGAGCACTTACTCTCAGAAATAGAGGAAAAAAGAAAACTGGCACAACGGTACGAGACCCTCGCCAAAACCAACCAACAAGAATTCACAGCATTTCGTGAGGAAATGGAGGTGTCACTCCGTAAGGAGTTGCAAGATCAGGCCGCAAATGGACGCCGTCTCCGTCAGTTGGCGTCACTTTTTATCTGGTTGATCACGCTTATTTCTGGAGCTGCTTTGGGTGCTTACTTTAGGGATATTGTTGGGTTGATCCAGGCAGTTATGACCCAGTCATGATATAAAGAACGGAGAGATTGATTAAATGCCAGTTAAGGTTGATATCCAATGGAACTGGGTAGAATGGAGTCAAGGAAACACATGGAAGAAAAACATTTTACCTCAGCTGACTGAATGCAATATCAGTGAAGAACAACTTGAAAGATGTGTATATATAATTCGTTCGAACGGACTATTTGCAATCAATTATCCTAATGGAGTTTCACCAACTTTGTATATTGGCGAAGGAAATTTTAAAGATAGAATTATTCAACATAAAAATTGGTTCAAGGGGTTAATTGATCTTGTAGGGGAATTTCCTTTCCTTATTGGTGTTTGCATTCCACGAGTCAGGAATAATTATGAAGCATATAAAGATTTAGAAGCGGCCTTAATTATTGAATTCAAGGAATTGTATGGATGCGCACCTCTAAAAAATAAACAGATGGAAACTAGAAAATGTGATTACGAATACCAACCGAAAGAAGAGTTTAGAGGAGCAATAATGATTGGCAGAGGGGTTCGTTACTACTGGGCAATCGAGCCAATGCGGTCAAATAATTTTTATGATGACTACTTTCGGACATGTAACTAATCCCGAGAATAATTACAAGAAAGCCCAAGCAACGCATTAACATAGACGGGAAGAACATATTCGGCTTGACGGGCAGTTTGGGTGGCCCGCTGATTATGCGAAACGTTATGAGTCAATACTTCTCCTGTTAGTTGCAACTTATTGGAAGAGTGTTGACCATCGGGACATTGATTTTTTTCCGGTATTTTATACCAAGATAGCTCGCGAGTAGACTTTAATTGAATGATGTCCGGCTTCTGGTTATCTATCAAAATTGCGTTGTTCCAGTTATTTAATCCCAAAAAACACCGTTTTTCTGACAGCCTAGCGAAAGACAGTTAGTGCTAACCAGAAACTGGACAACAACTTGTTAAGAAGCTAGGAGATTGTGTGCAAAGATCAGAGCTTTTTAAGCACATCATGGTTGATGACACCGAGTCTAGAAAGTTGTTTTTAGCTGACTTTAAAGCTGAAATTGAAGAGCTTTCAGGAATACTCTCGCGAGCATTTACTCTATTGGAGAAATCACCTTGTTATGACAACCCGTCTATTCGCGCATCTACTGTTTCAGGATACATTTTCCTGGCTATTGAGTCAGTAGTTACCGCAACACAGCTTTTATCATTGGGACATATCGCCCCTGCGGGTAACTCGATGCGCATTTCATATGAATCCTTGTGTTATTCTGCGTTGATAAAAATAGATAAGAAATTGGTTGTCGCCAACGGGAATCATCAATTCAACTTTTTCGAGGACTATCAAAAAAAATCTAGCCACACCAGATCCCACAAAGTGATCGACATTGTTGACAAAAATAAAGATCAACTGGGATTAAACCAAGGCGGAGTTGATTTTATCTTGGGTGCTAAAAATTTTTATAATAGTTATAGCCACGCCACCTATCTTGTTCTGCACTCTAAAATTAAACCATCAACAAGACAGATGTATGTTGCTGGTGGTTACGACGCCGAGCGTAAGGACACCTTCAAGCAGCAAATTGAATTTATCAAGAGGTATAGCAAAAACTTGGATGGTTGGATTCAGGTTGTTGCATACAATGCTACTTAACCTCTCATTCCACCGGACCTACGCAAAAAGCCGTACAGTCCGCTGAATTCAAACGTTACGAGTTACGATATCTCCTGTCTATCTTGATTCAAACAAAGTTTAATCGAAAAACTACAAGAACATCAGGATAGAATTTAATATAAACAGTGCAATACAGATTAGGATAATTAAACCATGCCTATCAACGCACCAGAAAATACCACTGATTCAGTTAATTCCGCAACAATCACACGTAGGGAGTTCATGTGTTATTCCGCCGGTTTTTTCGGTACGTTGGCATTGAGTCGGGATGCTTTCGGAGAGATTGGAAATGACAAAACCCCTGTCAAGATAGTGCAATATCCAATCAATCCAAAAGTCGTTACGACGCTTCAGGAGATGATCTCCTTTCCCTGGACGATCCCCGGTCTAGCAAAAACAGAAATTTTCAAGATCGAGCAATTCGACAAGTTTGGATACGGTAAATGGACTCTAGGTTCAGGCCTTACTTTGGTGCCAAGAACAGATATATTGGCAAAGGATTACAACAACCATTCTTTATCAAGAATAACTAAATTTTTGAATTTTTTTACTTTTTCAGACATTCACATCACAGATAAGGAGGCGCCAAATCAACTGATCTATTTTCAACAGGCCGAGCGATTCGCCTACAACAACACTTCTGTTTATTCGCCGGTGATGCTGTACACCACGCATGTGTTAGATGCAGCAATCCAGACGGTGAATGCACTGCACAAACAGAATCCTTTCGATTTCGGGATTTCGCTCGGTGATACCTGCAACAGCACGTCTTACAATGAGCTTCGGTGGTACATTGATGTCATCGATGGCAAAGTGATTAGACCCAGCTCTGGTTCCCATCTTGGCGAAGATTCCATTGATTACCAAAAGCCGTACCAGGCAGCCGGATTAGATACATCGATCCCTTGGTATCAGACAATGGGCAACCATGATCATTTTTATCTCGGCTCTTTTCCCGTGGATGCCAATCCGGCTCTCGGTTTCAGGGCGTCATACCTCACTGATTCTGTGTGGGCCATCGCCGACATTCTTGTCCCGAATCTGCAGACCTTTCCCGCATTGTTCAATATCAACCGAATAACCGCTGAACCGAGATTTTACACAGGTGTCCTCGATGGTTCGACTCCATACGGATCAATCATCCATGCTGGCCCCTCCACTGATCCGGCGTTTGCTGCTGGAGCTCCGAAGATCACTGCTGATCCGGATCGTCGTTCACTGATGAGAACAGAATGGGTGCAAGAATTCTTCAATACCACCACCACGCCTGCAGGTCATGGTTTTCATTTGGTCGATAAAAACGCCTCGCCCGGTTTTGCCTGTTATAGTTTCCTGCCCAACCCGAAAATCCCTCTCAAGATGATTGTGCTGGACGATACGCAAAGGGAAGATGACGGTTCGACCGATATTCATGGCCATGGTTACCTGGACGCAGAGCGCTGGGCGTGGCTGCAAGCCGAGCTGGCCAAGGGTCAAGCCGACAACCAGTTGATGATTATCGCCGCCCACATTCCCATTGGGGTAGCGGCCATTGGCTCGGAAATGGAATGGTGGGGCGAGACAGCAAATATCGCACCCGAGCACCGGAATGCCGTGACACTTGTTGATTTAGTCACGACCCTGCAGAAAACACCAAATCTGCTCATGTGGATAGCCGGACATCGGCATATGAATACGGTGAAGGCCTTCCCCTCAACGGATCCCGCCACGCCGGAGCAGGGCTTCTGGCAGGTGGAGACCGCGTCGTTGCGGGATTTTCCGCAGCAGTTCCGGACCTTCGAGATCTATCTGAACAGCGATTACACGGTTTCGATTGTCACGGTCAATGTTGATCCTGCGGTCGCGGAGGGAACACCTGCCGCCACATCGCGCCGGTACGCCATCGCGGCGCAGCAGATTGTCCAGAATAACATGCATGCAAATAATCCCAACAACTTGACCGCCGGAGGCGCCGGTAAACTCCCTGTACCCAGCATCGATCCAACCCGACCCATGTCCAACTTTGTTCATGCTCTGATGCCGGTGAGAAAACCGTCGATATAAGAACGGTCGATTCTGATGTGCCGGAGGAAATATGTTTTTCATTTAAAATAGATAAATTGGACGACTCAAAACCCACTTGCCATTATCTGTTGTACCGTGCACACGATAATTCAACAA
>JAQUEZ010000243.1 GCA_028684915.1 Desulfobulbus sp. | reverse complement strand
ATCAACCAAACGCGAAATCAAGCCCACCAGTTCTGGCGATACTCCATTCCGAACCAAAGTCGATGTCTTCATACTCACTCCTCCTCTTTTGCAGTATGAAAACATCATAAACGGTAATTTAGTATTTATCAATACCCTCATTGGTTTTCAGAACATACTGGATAAAGTCGTACTTGGCGGCAGTGTAAGCGTTCCGGTCATTCTTGAATGTGTTCCCAATTTTTTGTTTCAATTCTGCATACAATAGGCAAAGACCAGCATTATCCCGCATTAGATCGCGAAAAAGTAGGTAGTTACGCCATTGAGTTCCGTGGTGTTCAACAATATGCATATGGATCGTCCGGATATCGGGAGCAGACTCCCTGATAAAAAGATGGCCACCTTCGTTGCCGCCATTGCCACGGTAAATATAGCCGATCTGGGTCAGCCGTTGCACAAGCTCTGGAATTACCTCCATAGTGGTCACTGCGGCAGCGAGGTCAAGGATTGGTTTTGCCGGTAAAGCGGGGACCGCTGTGCTGCCCACGTGCTGAAGGTCAACGAGAAGGTCTCGGCAGACAGGCCAAACCTCGTGATATGCCGTTGCTGCGAGCGTGATCCAGTTTGGATCGTGCTCGACAACATGAACAGTGTGTCTTTTTAATCCGATCATTATCTCGTGGTCCAATGCAGAATTAAAACGCGCCGGTTTTTGCCCTGCTTTTTTGAATGAATTTGTGTCCGCCCGGCAAGGGCGGAACCGTGAGGGACCATCTGGAGGGAGCCGGAACGCAACGCTCTGAGTCGACGAACGGAAAATGACATACAGCGCCACGTCTCCAGGTCAGTCACAGCACAACATTACAAAGTCGCGGGGTGCGGTGACGCCTTCACGACGTATGAGTGCTTGCAAATTCAGGTTCCAGAGAACCATGTGCAACAGGCCACACTTCACCGCTGACAGAGAGCCTGTTCAAAGAATTCCGAGTTACTTTGAGCTTGCTTGGGCGCCCAGCGAAGCGACCTTGAGCGAGTTCCAGCGGCGCATCCGGATCTGCAAGGTTGTGGGTAAACAAATAGGCGGCGGCAGGACCGGCAGCACTCCCTGTTGCAACGTCTTCAACACGACCGAGATTGTCCCAAGTGCGCATCTCACGCCCCGCGGCGTCGAGAACCAGCACAAACTTTGCTCCAACGGACACCAACAGCGCCTCCAGGTCAGTTCCGTTGATTGCCGAGCGAGAAAGTGACTCCGCGCGCACAGGGAGGATAAGGTAGGGCAAACCAGTGGAAAGAACCTGTGCAGGGAGACCGGGGGCCAGATCAGCGGTTTCAAGGCCAAGCCGCTCCAGGAGCGGCAGCAATTGTGGCTTGGTTAGGGGGGCACCGGTAACGGCCTCACCTTGATCCATCTCTGCCAAGTACGCATTGCCGCTGCTTGTAGTTTTCACTTCAATCAGGCCTGACGGCAGTTTCAACGTCCATGTCCTTGATAGGCACGCCGGATGAAACTTGCGATGGAGGACTGCGGCGGCGCCCAGCACAGGGTGTCTGGCGAATGGAAGCTCTTCTTCGACGGTGAATACGCGGGCTGTCGCCCCGGTGGTGCTTGTGTCGGACAGAAAAATTGATTCAAACTGCCGCATCTCCTGCGTGACGCTCTGCATGACAGTTGAGGGCCATTCGTCTGTGTCGAGAAAGACGGCTAGGCCATTGCCTGTTAGGGCGCGAGTGGCGAAGACGTCCACGTGGAAATAGTTTGCTTCAGTCATAGTGAATGAGGATTACATGGAAAAAAGGGGGACCGCGTCATCTAGCGGCCAGCATGAAAGACACTCGATTTTTTTCGCGACCTACTCAATGCTGGGGTTTGTCAATTTTATTGATCATGAAGTGGTTGATAGAAATCTCGGATTCCCATTGAGGCAGCCTGGCCATCGGGCCTTCGATCCTCACTAACGGGGGGGCACGCTCTGCTAGCGCATTAATTTTTGCCCAGAGAGTCGTGTCTCCCCAAAATTGAGGAGGTGTGTCTGCGGCAGCAACGAATGTGAAGATCTTGCTTGGAGTTTCGCACCCAGCCCGAATCGCCCTCAGGGCGAGTTCTTCAAGCCGCCCAAGTCCTGTAACGGGGTCGGGGCGTTCCTGCAACCATCGGCCGAGGGCTGCAGGAATCCAGGGCAACGGAGCATTGGTTAGTTGAGATAGTTCGGTCAACACTCCAACGTTTTGAGTGGCAATGGCTTCGTCCACGCGGGCAGCGAACCGGAACTGGGAATCGGTGACGGGCTGGCGTTTGCCATACACGGAAGCCAGTTGATCGGGTTGCATCTGCCCAAGACCGTGGTAGGGCTCGATTCCAGGAAATGCGTCAACACAGAGAAGCTCCACTCCCTCGGCACCGTGGAGAAGCAGGCACGTGAGGATATGTGCGAGCATGGACTGATCAAACAGGCACGCGTCAAACCACAGAACAATATGTTGATCCGCCGCTGTTTGCATCAACTTGTGGTACTGGTTGTGAAGTGTCTCAATAATATGTTGCCTATTCAATCCGCCTGCGGTGAATTCTTCCAGAAAGGCTGCCCGGCCCTTGAGGGTCTCCTCGTCGGGCCAACCAGGACACCTGGGACCGTCATACAGCACGTCGTGCCAGACAAATACTTCCCCGGGAAGCCCGGATTGCATCAGACTCCCGCCTGCGATGTCGCCGCTTGTTATGTGAAGCGTTTCGACCATTTCACTTCTCCTGCCGAACGTGAATATCTGCGGTTTGCCCGCAGGGAATAATTGTTGGAATTATGTATCGTGTCCTGGGCGTTCCCAAGGTAAAAAATACATTTTTTACACTCGTGTCCTTTAATCGGTAAGCGTGTGATTTATCTTCAATGGCCGCACCACTGTTTTTCACAAGGGATGCCATCATTATTGCCATCCATTTTCGTACCTGGACAATGATTGAGGTAGAATTTGGCTTCTTCACATGATGTCATTTGTGAACAGTAAATTCGTCCATCACATATAAAATCGTTGCCGGTGCTTCGCTTTACATCTTTATTTGCGACCACCCCACCATGGGGCAAATTTTTTTCCAATGTATCTTGAGCAAAAGCGTGGCCACGGTCTTCTTTCCACTCCCAGGGAGGAATGGCGTCAGGATTTTTCCACATCCCTTTTTTTGTTTCCGAGCCTCCCCTTCTAACTGCAGCCAGGTCGAACAAAATTTTTCATCACAATACTGCCAATATACCCAGGCGTATCCGTTAAGGATAAGTGACTCATTCAAAGAAGTGCTGTCTATCTTGACCAGTCCTACAGTCCTGCCATATCGATCTTTACCCTTCGCCTCAACTTCGATACGCCTTCCAGAAATGAGGGCTAATGTAAGTTTCCTTGCCTCTTCCCCACCGACTTGGTCTTTTTCTGGACAGTCAATACCGTACAATCTAATTTTTTCTCTTTTTCCTTCATGTAAGACGATGATGGTATCACCATCAGATATTGAAAGCACAGGTCCTGACCAGGAAAAAGAGGTAGATGGTAACAACAACCCTATCAGAGGAAAAACAAAGAACAGGTTTGCCAAAAATAATCGTTTCATTGGTCTATTATCAAATTTCTGATTTTTGACTCCGGGAGTTGAACTCGGTGGCAATGATTCCAGGGGATAACATAACTTATTAATTTAAAATGGATTTAATCGTTGGCTTCGTTGTGTGATCATTCAGGTAAAAAATAAAGTTTATACAATAGCTGATATTTTCCTGACTTTTTAAGCAGATCGAAGGTGTCTTGCCATTTTTGTATTATATTGTCGGAAATGTTATTTGAAAAAGCAATGTATCCTCCAGATTCTAATAAAATAAATGGAATCTGTTTAATTTGATCCAATTCCATGCCTGCTTCTTTCAACTTTTCTGATACTGTATCACTTGCAGATATCGTTAAGTTAACTCTTCCATTTTTTAACATTTTGAAGCAATTAACATAACTAATATTGGTAATTAAGTTAGAAAAATCATTTTTCAGTAATACATTATGGTGTACGCCTCCATTCAATACGCATATCTTGTCAACATTTTTCGCGTCCTCAAGTGACGTTACTCCTGTTGGAGAGTTTTTCATTTCATAAAAGTAGTCCTTTTCTACTAGGATAGGCCCAACCCATTTGACGGTGCCCTCTCTTTCAGGAATTTTACTGACGTTAAACAAAGCTCTATTAGAGTCCTTTTGAACTATTCGTAAGCCTCTGATAAATGGATATTCCTCAATTTTTCTCGGATGCTTCATGATAACCATCATCTCTCGGACTACTTCAAGATAAAAGGCCCTTTTACCGGCATGTTCTTTTCCTCTCAATTCTCCTTTTTTATCGAAATAGGCCTGCCCCTGCAGGCTATGAGTTAAAAATGAAATTTCGGTGGCAGGCACATGAAACGAAAAGAGCAGCACAAATATTATTGATATAATAATTGTTTTCATCAGCCCTCCTCTGATTTAAGCAGTTTTCACTGCACGCAATATTGATGGTATCGCAAAAACTTCGATCTACTGCGTTGTAGCCTTTTTTTTCGTCCAGAACTTGGCCAGCGAAATTCCGGCTAGATTCTGCTCCAAGCTGAATATGGCACCGGGCAGAGCTGCCTGCTGGGAGAAAAAAGCATTGGCCAGGGCCACGCCAAGGCCAGAGTTCTGCATGCCCACCTCGATGGCCACAGTGCGGGCATCGCGCGCGTCGGCCTTGCACAATTTTGCCGCGCCATAGCCCAAGGCAAAGCCGCTCAGGTTGTGGACGAGTACGGCCAAGATGATGAACAGGGGGAAGGCAAGGATTGTTGCCTGGTTGAGCCCCATGACACAGGCTATAACCAGGGCGATTGCGAGGATGGAAATGGAGGGAAAAATATCAAGAAACGGCTGTATGTGCTTTCTGAAAAGTTTTCTGCACATTAGGCCATCCATCAGCGGGAAAACCACAATCCAGAATATTGAATTGACCATGGGCCAAAATTCGATGTTGATTTTGGTTTCGTACAGGAAGTAAACGATGGCTGGTGTGGCCAGGGGCGCCAGCATGGTGGAGCAGAAAGTCATAACCACGGATAAGGCCACGTTGCCCTTGGCCAGGTAGGTGATCACATTAGAGGCGGTACCGCCGGGACACGCGCCTACGAGCACTAGCCCCAAAGCTGCCTGGATCGGCAGTCCACAGACAAAAGCAGCAGCAACGCCGAGCAGTGGCATGACCGTATACTGCAGGACAACACCAAGAAGAACCAAACGCCACCTGCGCAGGATTTCCTTGAAATCACTAAATTCCAAAGTGAGGCCCATGCCGAACATGATGATGCCCAAGGCAATGGGGATGTGCGGCTTGAGCCAAGTGAACAGCGGTGGGGAGATCAACGAGGCCGCCGACATGGTCAGAGCGATAAGTAAAAATTTCTTTTCAATGAACCTTCCGATTTCAGCCAGCATATCAGTCTCAGTCACCAAAGTGGGTGTATTGGAGCAAAAAAAATGTGAAATTTCTTTCGATATTTTTCTCAACTTCAGTCCCTCTTCTTCTTTGCCGCCGCCTCAGCAACTCTTTTGACCTCGAGAAAGTGAATGAATAGGGAGCATCCATCGGATAATTATTCAATCAGGTGGCACGAATCGGCCGCTCGGCCACGAGGTTGTTGCTATGGCCTTGCCCAGCCCATAGCTGATAAGCCTGCTTCTCAGCTCAAGTAACTGCGCCACAAGCTTACCTTCCACTTGAGCATAGGCCACTTCGTCCGCTATCCGGTTCACAACGATGCCCAACAGTTCGGTGATCGCATTTCCGACCGAATTTTGACTTATCGTAACAATCAGACGGCCGGTATCATCCCTGTAGAGAAGTTGTTTGTACGCTGGCTGCCAGCGAATCTCATTGGCAAACATGGGATCTTCAATTACTTGCAGCCGCAGTATGCGGGCAGCTTGATGAAACTGGTCGTTATAGAGCAGGATATCCTCAATCTGGTCAGCATAGGATACATTGGCCGGAATTTTTGTATTCCCTGAGGCGACAAGATTGAAAAATATTTTATAGAACTCAAGAAAACCGCAAAGTACCATGTCGTACTCTTTCCAGAATTGACCTTTGCTGAGCTGCTCTGGGCCTCCAACCACCTCCCAACTCGGCAATCCCTGGGGATACCCGGTGATCGACAATTTACATGCCTCCGGCGAGATCGGGCGGAGAACTTTAAGGTCAAGAACCTCCAGAAACCGCAGGTACACATCACTGAGAAAGCTGAGGAATAAGCCATTTTGTCCGCCGTCGGTCAGGTTTGGGTCATCCTCCGCCGCAGGAGCTGAAGATGCGAGCAAAGCCTTCTCAAACACCATGAAATGATTGTGAATCATCCTGATGCTTGGCACCCCCGGCTTATTGATCGGCCATGTTGCGTCGAGGCTTGCCTCACCGCAAAAAACCAGATACTCATCCGGGTCCGGATATTTCTCAAGCATGTACTGAAAAACGACATTGGTCATCCTACTGAACGTCAGGTTTTCCTCCCGTGTCAGCTGATCCCGCCGCACCGGACGTCCCATGGGATCCAGGACCTTGGTCGAGGTGTCGAAGATAATTGAAGTGTCGAAGAGGTTGGAATGGCCGATCGCCTTCCTGTAGAGCAGAAAGCCCTCATCTGTTCGCAGCAAACCGTTTTCCCGGGTAAGGTGTCGCAGGTTGCACGGGCTGTTGAAGAACTCTGTGGGCGCAACCCCTGCCGGTATTGCAAAGGGAATCGGCCGATGCGGCGTGATAACCGCCCGAGGATATGCTGTAGTCATGATCGCTCCGGTTGCATAAAGAGAAAAAGCTCATCTCATTACTTATGGTACCTGGATCTTTCCATAGACAACAGAGGTTTCCCGTATAGATGGGCTATGGCGGAAACCCGCGCTTGTCCAAATCTGGAACACTTATAACCGCTTACACGTTGGAAGTAACAATTGGTTATAGCCCCCGTGATCAGTTGTGCGCCAGGCAAAGCTCTGGTGCTCCTGGTGGCTGCAATGCCACCCGCGGTAATTGCCTGTTCACCGCGAAATCGCCGGTTCGGCGTGTAGGGGTGACCCGAAACGTCAAGCAGAACCGGAAAAGGCCGTACGGTCAGATAGAGTGCAGGCCGTAACTTTTGTAAACTCGATTCGGCCTCGTTACAGGAGTGGCGACGGCGACCCTCCAACTGAAAGGGGAAGCCTGCTATCGGCACGGGAGGAGAACAGGAGCCTCGTGTCTTGTCGCCCGGGGTGTTTGGAGATGGCATGTACTCAAGGGAGCGCCAGGGAACCTGGGAGACCCGGCGGGTCGGACAGGGCAGCAAGTAGCCCGAGTTCAAATGCAGGCAGGGAATACATAACCTGCTCCGCAGACCCGGCCGGGAGTCGGACCTGCCCATAGTAGTGGAGAAGCGGGGTAACTCCCGTGGAGCGAAGGGGCAGGACTTTGATCGTGTTTCTCTCAATGGAGGAAGTCCCGCTTGGAATACCATGCAATTGCTCCCACTACGGTAAAGAGGGCAGGGCAGGAGGAGTTTGGCCTGAGCCCGAATGTCTCTCTCCTGCGTAAGAAACTGGGCCATAAGGCCAAGCAAGAACCGGAGTTTCGATTCTATGCGCTGTACGACCGGGTATATCGCCCGGATGTGCTGCAAAGTGCCTGGAATCGGGTGTATGCCAATCGTGGCGCGGCCGGGGTGGACGGAGTGAGTCTGCAATCCATCAAAGAAGGTCCGGGAGGAGTGTCCGGCCTGCTGGATGCAGTCCAGCGGCAACTGCAGGGCAAGACCTATCGGCCCATGGCTGTAAAACGGGTGTATATCCCGAAGGCAAACGGGAAAATGCGACCGCTTGGCATCCCGACCGTCAAGGATCGGGTTGTACAACAGGCGGTGTTGCTGATCCTGGAGCCAATTTTCGAGGCGGACTTCGAGGACTGCTCGTACGGATTCCGGCCGGGCCGCAAAGCCCATGACGCCGTTGGCGAGATTCAACGGACGATCAAGGCGGGGTTTTGTGCAGTCCTTGATGCGGACTTGAGCAGCTATTTTGACACGATAGACCATGACAAGCTGATGCAGTGTGTGGAGCGTCGAATAGCGGATCGATCCGTACTGAAGTTGATCAGGATGTGGCTGGAAAGTGAGATCGTGGAAGAAAACGGTACTGGTGGCCGCAAGGTCAGCCGTTCCCGCAAAGGGACTCCGCAGGGCGGGGTCATTTCTCCTCTGCTGGCCAATATCTTTCTCCGCCTCGTCCGCAGAATTTGTGGGTAGCTCTTTGAAAATAAGCCCCAGAACCTGAGCCCGGCCGGAGGTGAGGGGGTGGCACCTGCCGCCCCGTCACCCTTGCCACTTTTAGGATGAGCGTGGAGGCTCGGCTCTGTCAAGGCTGGGCGCGCAGCGCACACCCGCAGGGCTTGGCCTTGATAGAGTCGGGGCTCCATGCTATTGCCAATGTCCTGTTGTGGGGTTTGCAGAAAAAGCATCCTGTCTTACCTTGCCGGGGAAAGTTTCTTCCAAAAACTCCTCAGCTTAGCTCAGACAGGATGCATATCAAAACTATCTTGAATCGTATCGAAAAACAACCGGGTTTTATCTATGACACCTGCAGATGGCGCGACTCCGGGCCACCGGCATTGGTGATAACGTTGCGGCCCCAAGCCGGTAGTAAACCCATCTGCTCCAAGTGCGGCGAAAGGCGACCAGGGTACGACACCCTGCGTGCCAGGACTTTTGCTTTTGTCCCCTTATGGGGGATTCCGGTTTTTTTCCTCTACGCTCCGCGGCGGGTACAGTGCCCAACCTGTGGCGTCAAAGTCGAAAAGTTGCCGTGGGCTGTAGGAAAAAGCCATCTTACACTCTCTTACGCCTGGTTCCTGGCCATGTGGTGTAAGCGATTGAGCTGGAAGGAAGTAGCCGAAGTCTTCAACACCAGTTGGGATACTGTCTTCAGATCGGTGGAAATGGCGGTCAAC
>JAQUEZ010000242.1:3890-9027 GCA_028684915.1 Desulfobulbus sp. | reverse complement strand
GTTGACCATCAGGTCTTCGCGCAGGTTTTCTCCGCTGCCGCTGATCGTGGCAGCGATTGGAGGCAGTTCCGATTCCTCCGGTACCACCTCTTCGGGAGGCTTATCGGCGGGGAGCGGTGATGGTGGAGGAAGCGGAATCTCCTTGGACGTTAAAACAACAGTGTCTGAATCGATCGCCGTTGCCGAGGGATCCGATAGCGACCCTCCGGGACGAGGCGCTTCGTTTTCCTGGACGAGAGGGGTTTGCAGGGACGAAAAGGCTTCAGCGTCGGACGGGAGGATCGCTTCACCATCAAACAGCCTTTGCTCTTCCCGTTGTTTCGTTCCTGTGTTCTGGGGAGTGGTGTCAGTCGAGGTTTCAGGCTCTTCAGACAGATTGTGTATGCCGACGAACTCCTTAGAAACCACCGGCTGCGAATCTTCAGCTTGGGCAGAGGCAATTTCAGCATCTTCCATGCGCAAATCAGGCTGTTTACTCTCCAGGCCCAGATGCAGGTTGCCATAATAGGAGTTGTCATCAACGCGCCGGGCGTTGGTCTGCCAGTTTTTTGCCTTTAAGCTGTCGGAGGTGAGGGGATCCGGCAGGACGTCGAGCCATTGATCACCATTGGTATCGGTCCCTGCGGCTGCGGTGGTGTTTTTGCCTGTGCGTATATCCTGCACCATAACTGTCTCCTGTGGAGGTATTTACCCAAAAGCAGGGAAACCCCTTAACAAGGGAACCCGGCTGCCCCTGTTCAGGGCCCGTGGCTTTCCGTCCCCATCTTTCGAAGGGTTTGGCTTGATCTTGCGTGCTGTGTACAAAGTCCCTGACAGATTGCTTTTCGGCTGATCACCGGAAGAATTCATGCCAAGGCCCGACGTTATGTGCCCTTTTTTAGCGAAAAAGTTCACTCTTTTGAGTGATGGTTTGTTCTGTGATGAAGTGCTTTTACTCCGATCATGGCAGACAGAATCAGGGTAAACCCGATTTCTTGTGCTCTCTATGGTCAAAACAGGGAAGCACCGCAGGTCCGGTCCCGAGTTGTTGAAGATGCAGCAACCAGCGAGGTGCTTTCTCATCCTGCCCCCCAATATGGATCATTATCGCTCTCCTTTGCGGGTGGATTCATAACCGCGGTGACCTGATTGCCCTGGTCATTGTACACCAGGCGATCAAAGGCGATCATATTGGCCATGGCGATACCGCGACCATGGTTATGGGAGGCGCGGGAAGGGTCAAATTGCAGAAAGGATTTCCAGGCAAAGCCCTTCCCTTGGTCGGTGACCTGCAGGTAACAGGTGTCGTTCTTTTTTTCAAATATAACAGTGACGTACTTATCTTTATGCTCGGACATCTCCAGGCGGCGAGTCACCTCTTCCCGCCAGGCATTGGTATCCATCAGATCAGTTTTATCATCGTAGGTGATCCCCAAATTACCATGCTCCACGGCATTGACGAGGATCTCTGCCGTGCCGTTGAGGGCTCGGTCCGGGTCCGGGAAGAGATTGGCCAGAAAGGAAGCCAGGCTTTCCGCCTCCTCCAGGGTTCGAAAACTGGCCTTGAGCAAATTGATCAGGCTGAACCCCATGCGATAGCGCTGCATTTCCGTGCGGAGAACCCGGCCCTGGGTCCGCTCTTTCACGGCTGAGGCCACCACCGAAACTAGGGTCTTGCGTTCCACCGGTTTGGTCAGGTAGTAAAAAACACCAGCCTTGATGCCTTCGCTGATTTCCTCAGGCTTGTCGGCGGCGGTTTGCATGACGATGGGGATGTATTTCAGGACCGGATCCGCCAACATCCTCCGGGTTACCTCGATACCGTCGAGTTCTGGCATCATTCTGTCGAGGATGATCGCATCGAAATCATGGGCCCGGTCATGCAAAGTCCGCATGGCCTCGATGCCGTTGACGGCCGTGACCGTCCGATACCCCTCCTTGGTCAGGATCTGTTCCAACAGGCGCAGGGTTGTGGCATTATCATCAACGAGCAGCAGGGAGTGTTGTTTCACTTCCTGGCCGTGGCCTTTCAGGGAGCTTTGTGTCACCATAGTTGATCGGTATCAGGTTGAATTTGGATAATTATCAAGGCTTCTGCTCATCGTTCGCCAAACGATGAGTTAAGTGCCTTATGGATCGGCTTGAGCAGATAGGCGAGCAGGCTCTTTTGCCCGGTAATGATATCAGCATTCACGATCATTCCTGGCAGGATGATGTTTTCCCCTGGAGCCTCGCCGACATAGTTCTTGGCCAGGGTAACGATGCCTTTGTAATAGGTTTGCCCCTGGGGTTCGGTAAAGGTGGTGGCGGAGAGTCCGGTCACTGTACCGTCGATGGTGCCGTAACGGGAGAAATCGAAGCTGGTCACCTTGACTTTGGCCGGAAAGCCCATCTTGATGTGACCAATATCACTGGGCGAGATACGAATTTCCGCCAGCAACTCACTCTGCACTGGGACCACCTCCATCAACTTACTGCCCGGGGCCACAACTCCGCCCACAGTGTGCACTTCCAGCCCCTTGACGATTCCATCCACCGGCGAGCGCACCGCCAAGCGGTCCATCTGTTTCTGCAATCTGGCAAAAATCTCTTTGTTCTCATTATATTCGCTCTCCAGGGTCACCAGTTGCTGACGCGCGGTATCCTTGGCAGTAGAGTCGTTGGACCGCAAACGCCACTCAGATTCATTGATGGTGTCCTTGGCTTGCTGGATTTTAATCCGCTGCGCCTCGATACCTCCGCGTTGGGTGTTGATATCGCGCAGGGCGGACAGGTAGGTGGTTTCCGGCACCAGTCGCTCCCTGTAGAGCGCCTCCTGGTGGGCAAAGGCTGCCTCGGCCAGTTGCAGTGCCTTTTGAGCGGTGATGAGTTCCTGGTTGAGGATACCCACCTGTTTCTGCTTCTGAATACGTTGCTGGTTGAGAACTTCCTGCTCCTGCTGGTGGGCACGGATCATGCCCTCCAGGATTTCCAGATGAGCATTGGTTGCCGTGTCCTGGTTTACCCTTTTTTCCGTGCCTGTTGCTGCTCTGACGTCGTCGCCGGCTATGAAACCTTTAAGCCGGCTGATACGCATCTCCAGGTCGGCCGTCTTGCCCTGGAGTCGCTGGAATTCGCTCCGCGTGTTTTCACCGCTCATACGCAGCAGGATCTGGCCAGCCTTCACCAGGTCGTCATCACGCACGGTAATCTCTTCCACTATCCCGCCTTCCAGGTGCTGGATGATTTGAATATGGGAAGAGGGTTTGATTTCGCCGGTTGTCCAGGCCAATTCCTTGATCTGGGTCAAGGCCGCCCAAGCAACAAAAGTGATGAAGGAAAAGCAGATGATCAGGATGGAAGTCCGGATGAGATAGGGGGTCCGTGCCTCTTCCAGCATCGCCGATTGGGAGAGGATGCGAAGTTGCTCGGTGGTTGTTCTCGGTTTCTGCACCATGGGTTCAAGGGCTCCGTATAGCAGTTTGTCGCGTGCGTTCGGTAACGGGCAGATTTTACAGGGTTAAGTTTGCAGGGCTGCGAGCAGTTCGTCCGGTTTTCCGGCCAGCACCTGCCCGGTTCCTGTCAGGTAAATCATCTTGTCGGCCAGCAGGACGTCGGTCTTGCGGTCTGTCACAAAGAGGATGGTTTTCTTGCCTCGATGCATTTCCAGGAACTCGCGAAAGAGCCCGCCGGCGGTTTCGTTGACGGCTGCGGAGGGAAACTCATCGAACAGCATGATGGGCGCGTCGCGCAGATAGCCCCGGGCCAGGTTGAGCTGAAACGCATAAAGATCGGAAAGCTGTTCCGAGCGGTAATCCCCGATGAAGGTTTCAAGGCCCTGGGGCAGGGAGCGGCTCATCTCCATGGCACCGGCCCAAGTCAGCGCATTCCACAGTTCCTGGTCGGTGGCATCGGGCTTGACCATGCGCAGATTCTTCTCGATGGAACCGTGAAACAGTTCCACCACCTGCGGAACGTACGAGATATATTTGCGGAGCTCCACCGCATCCCGTTGCCGGATATCCAGGCCGTCGATGAGGATGGAGCCCATCTGTGGGGCATAGAGACCATTGACCAGTTTGAGCAGCGACGACTTACCGGTTCCTGATCCCCCTGCCACGGCAATGATTTCCCCCTGTTTGATAGCAAGATTGAGTCCGGAAAAAACAGGGCCGCGCTCCGCAGTATAACGCAGGCCAACCCCACTGAAGGTGATGCTGCCCTGGAGGCGGAAGAGATCGGGATCAACCGCGGTGATCGTGCCTTCCGGTGGGGTCATGAGCAGCTTGTGGACCTGCCCTATGCTGCGGAATATGTACCGGATGCGCAGAAGCGAGTTGCAGATGACCTGCATGGGGGAGAGTACCCGCCAGATGAGCATCATGGACGCAATCAGTGCGCCGGTGGTGATTTGGCCGTTCCAGACCAGAAAGATGCCGGTTGTCAGGGTGGCTACCCCCGCAACGACGGACAATCCGTAGGCAAAGGCCTCGATGAGGGAGGTGAGAAAGGCGGAATGGAAACCGGTCATCGCCGATTCACCGGAAAGCCGATGGAAGCGGGCCCACCAGGCCGAACTAAGACCGTGGGCCTTGATGATCCGAATTTTCTTCATCGTTTCCACCAGTAGGGCCTGTTTTTTTACTCCGGCGATGGCGCCTTTTTCGGTGTTGGCCTGGATCCGGGGCAGCATGATCAGCGCAAGGATACAATAACAGAGCCCCAGGATGAGGGGGATTAGCGCCAGCGGACCACCGATGAAGGCAATGACGGCGATAAAGATGAGCGTAAAGGGCAACTCCAGAACCGAGATGCCGGTGGGGCCTGAAAAAAAGTCCCGGATGTTGTCAAAATCCTTGATCCTGGCCACCTGAGAGGGAATGGATGAACCCTCGATCAACCGGGGGGGGAGAAAGAGCAGTCGCTCAAAAATGGCTGTGGTGGTGATGGCATCCAGTCGTACCCCGAAATAGGCGAAGGTCCGGGCCCGAAGGAATCGCAACATTGTTTCCGAAGCCATGGCCAGGAGCGCACCAACCACAAGATACTGCAGGGTTTCCGCTGAATGGCTGCCGATCACCTTGTCATACACAACCATTACAAACAACGAGGAGGCGAGGGCCAGGATATTGATGATCAGGCTGACCGCAAAAAACTGCAGGATGATAGAATCGAAGCG
>JAQUEZ010000242.1:0-3880 GCA_028684915.1 Desulfobulbus sp. | reverse complement strand
GACCATGTCTGGGGATTGATCTGTGCGCTGATGGTGTTGCGGTGGCGGAGTTCCCGGGTCAGCGGGGAGAAAATGTAGAGCGTTCCCTTCAAATTGGGGTGCTCCAGGCCGGGCGTGACGGTTTCATCGGCAGGATTGTAGGTCTGGAATCCTGTTCTTTCAGGATTAGGGAGGAGAACCAGTGGGTGCTCCCCCTGGGCTTTATCCTCGGCGACAAAAAGACAGGGCGTAAGACGATGGTCGGCACTGTGCAGCCGTAACCCGGCTGATTGTACATGAAACCCGAGATTGACCATAGTGTTGATCAGGTCCACCTGGTCGAGGCTGCCCGGGACATGGGGCAGGGCTTCACAGATTTGACCGGCCTTGCCCCGCCACTCCAGGGCTGCGATCAAAAAGGTGAGGGCCCGCGCATGAGGGGAAATGGAGTCCAGACCCATCCAGCCAGGCGGTTCCAGGGTTTCTCGCAGTATCCGGCTCTGCTCGCGAATGTCGGCAATGGGTTTCACAGGCGAAACTCCCGGAACGGCAGCACATTGAAAATTTTACTGTCCAGCGGCGAGGTTTCCTGGAGTTGCCCTTTATGGAGAAAGTATTCCCGGTCGGCCAGGCGCAGGATATTGCGGTCGTCGGAGATTATCACCAAAACCGTACGCGGCCGTAGTCGACCAAGCAGGGAAAAAATCTTGTTGTAGCCGTACTTGTCAAGCCCCCGATCAGCGTTGTCAAAGAGGATGATGCGTGGTTTGTTGGCCAGAACCCGGGCAATGGCGATACGCTGTTTAAGTCCGGGCGGAACAGGGTCAGTGACATTGTCGGTGAGCTGGGTTTCATAACCGGCCGGTAGCACGGCCACAGTCTCGTCAATGCCCAGCATGTGGGCGGCAATCATGGCATCCTGCTCATTGATGCTCCCGAAAAAAGTAAGGTTTTCCCGGATAGTGCCATAGAAGATGCTTCCCTGTTCCGGAAGATAGCCGATATGGGTGTTCAGGATAGTCGGATTCACCAAGTGGGGTGAGGCATCATCCACCGATATTGAGCCGTTCGTAGGCTCAAGTAGACCGATGGCCAGGTTGAGCAGTGTGGTTTTTCCAGACCCGGATGCGCCTGATATGGCAATGGAATCGCCGGGTTTGAGGGAAAGGTTGATGTGGCTGAACAAGGGAGGGGCTGAAGGCGAGTAGCGGAAGGAAACGTCATCAAAGACCAGGCCGCCTTCCGGTTGTTTGTTCTGCCCGGCGCTGCTATTCCTTCGTTGCGGCAATTCAAAGATGGCATCGAGTTCCTTGCGGTCGATGAAAAAAGACTGGAATCGCGCCCACAGGGAAAGAGCACGCTGGATGGGCTGCATTATGCGTCCGGAAAGCAACACGCAGGCCGCCAGACCACCGGTTCCCATATCTCCGGAAAGAACCTTGAGTGCTCCTATGGAGACAATGGTCACTGTCATCACTTGGGAGAAGATCAGGCCGCAGTTCTGAGCAATGGCATTGGTCAGGGCGACCTGATAATGGGCCTGGGAAATCCGTCCCTGTAGGCGATCATTACGGCGCAGGAAGAATTTTTCCAGTCCGAGCCCCTTGAGAGAATGGATGCCGGACAGTGTTTCAATAATGAAGTTGTAACGGATTTTTCCGCTGAAATCCTGTTCCTGCACCTTCTTGCGGAGATTGATACCGATATACCAGGCAAGCACGCCGAAACAACAGAAAAGCACCAGTGGAGCAAGAACCAGATTCCCCCCGATGTACCAGATAAGGACAAGAAAAATGAGAGCGAACGGGAGGTCGACGATGGTCAGCAGGGCCTGGCCGCTGTAAAAGCTCCGCAACCTGCCGATGGCGGAGAGTTTTTGCAGGTACGCCCCAGAACCCTGGGCTTCCAATTTTTGCAAGTCTGCCTGGAGGATATGCTGCAGGGCCAGGCAGGCGGTCTTGTGTTCAAAGACAGCGCCGGACCAGGAAGTCAAATAGGAGCGGCCGATACGCAGGCCCATCTCGAGAAGGACTGCTGTGATCACGCCGAAAATGAGCAGGCTGAGGGTGCTCAAGCCGTAATTGGGAAGAATCCTGTCATAGGCTTGCAGCATCATGATCGGCATGGCCAGTGCCAGCAGATTGATGACGAGCGATGACAGTACCAGATGCCATCCGTTGACCTGGAAATCGGAGTCCAGTTGGGCGTCTTTGCTGTCCTGAAGAGTGGATGCAGTGCTCATAGATAGAAGGGCGTGCTCTTTGCTGTAACAGCTTTAAATAAAATGTTTTTTTGTCGATTGTTGCTGAACCACCTGTTGCGATGACGCTGAAACAAAATTGGTCAAACGAAAATTCACTCTCAAGTGAGCCTTTTGCAAAAAGACGGTTTCGTCATTCCCGAGGCGGTTATCGGGAATCAAGCTTTTGAAAAATCAAAGAGTTATAGATTCCCGCTTTCGCGGGAATGACGAAAAATTCGCCAGCAATTCATTTTGCAAGAGGCTCAAGTAAATCAAGTATAGGGGGCAAATAATCAAAGAGTCAATACGCGTAAACCCTTATTTTTATATTTTTTTTTAAACACCCCCCCCCGTTTTCCGGCGGGGTCGATGTCCCATTTCGGCCAATGGAGGGGCATTAATTTGTTCCTGCCGCCTCGTAATGCTCAGATTACTAATCAACGAGTTTGCCTGTTCATCAACGACGAAACTGCCTTTATCGATAAAGACGGCAAGGGCATACCATGTCATTTTTTATGGCAGACCTGCCCCAAAATTTGGTCAACCATATCGCCATTAGGGTACAGAAGCGTGTCTTTGGTTCCATTGAGGAAGCGTCACTAATGCCATGTAACATTTAAACTCGTATTTTAAGGAATCGTGTATACTGGCAGCGACATCCACCAGGAGGCTGCTATGTCAACACGATATCGAGTCACTCTGACTGAAGAGGAGCGCAAGGAACTAGAGGCATTAACCCGAAACGGCAAAACCTCGGCCAAGAAATTTATCCACGCCCGGGCACTGTTGCTCTGCGATGCGGGGTAAAACGGTCCCGCCTGGAAAGTTGCTGACATTGCATCGGCTCTTGGCATCACCAGTCGGACCGTTGAACATTTGAAAAAACGCTTTGTCGAAGAGGGCTTTGAAGCCGCTCTCATTCGTAATCCAAGGGAAAAGCCACCACGAGGAGTTCTTTTTGACGGAGCCTTCGAGGCACGGTTAATCGCTTTGGCCTGTTCGGAGGCCCGCTGGGATATCATCGTTGGACGGTTCGATTACTGGCCGACAAAGCGGTTGAACTTGATCTGGCGCCGTCAGTTTCCCACATGACGGTACAGCGAGTCCTAAAAAAGCGAATACAAACCTCACCTCCGGAAGTACTGGAAAATCCCGCCGCAAGGGTGTTCGGCATTTGTAGCGGCAATGTAAGTTGTGCTGGAGGTGTATCATCTGCCCTATGATCCGGATTGTCCGGTGGTCTGTATGGATGAATCCTGCAAGCAACTGATTGGTGAAGTGCGCCAGCCAATTCCTTGCAAACCTGGCCAACCGGCACGCATTGACGATGAATATGTACGAAATGGTGTGGCGGAAATATTCATGGAAGTTGAACCGCTGACCGGCAGGCGACATGTGGCGGTAACGGAACGCCGCACCAGGCAGGATTGGGCGAAACAGATCAAGCAGATGCTTGATGAGCGCTGTCCCGGGGCAATCAAAGTTCGGCTGGTGATGGATAACCTGAATACCCATCGAGTGGCTTCGCTCTATGAAACATTTCCTGCCCATGAGGCGAGACGGTTGGCCGAACGTCTTGAAATCCATTACACGCCGAAGCATGGCAGTTGGCTCAACATGGCGGAGATTGAGCTCAGTGCTTTGAAAGGTCAATGTCTC
>JAQUEZ010000051.1:10398-36152 GCA_028684915.1 Desulfobulbus sp. | reverse complement strand
ATTACGCCGAGACCACTGAGAAAGTCGGTCAGGGGCAGGGAGGCCGTGAGAGGTGGTTCAATATACAAGCCCAGGGCAATGGCAAAAAGTACGGCAATGGTTGCGAGGATGGTCTTACCAATACCGAAAAACGGGAGGAATAGGCGGGGGAAGCGAATGGTATCCAGAAAATATTCAAAATCCTGGGCTATAAAGGGTTCCCGTAGGTTTGCAAATTTTGCATTGTTGACCAATACCAGTATGGTCAGGAACGAGAGTACTACGGTTGCGGCAAACCAGGGTCGTTGAAAGACGGCGAGCTCAAAGAAAAAGACTGTCAACCAAAGGCCACAATGCAAGGCCAGGGCGGAGCTGGAACGTTGCCACGGCAGGGACACACCGGGTTTGACCAGGGTTTCGATGGGAAAAGAGCAGATTAGGCCGGCAAGGATGGGCAACCAAACGGCGGAGAGAAAGGAATTAGCTGTCATATCCCAGCAAATGCAGTATGCGCTCAGAGATTGCAGCGGGCAAAACAGAAAGGTACCAGGTGCCGAGGTTGAGGGGGAAGGGAAAGCTGATGCGGGCCTTATTGCTGGCTAAGCCACGTTTGATAACCATTGCAGCTCGTTCGGGTGACCAGAGGAAAGGTTTAGGACCAGGCATCTCCCGGCACATTTTCGATTCCACATAGCCTGGCATGATCACGTTAACGCCGATTCCTTCCGGAGCCAACCAACCGCGTAATGCTTCTCCATAGGCTTTGATGGCGGCTTTGCTGGCACTGTAGCTTGGCGTAAGCGGTAACCCGTAGTAAGCGGCTAATGAGCTGAATAGGGCTATCTGGCCGCACTGCCGATCTCGCATTGAAGGCAACACCGCATCCACCACAGCCATGGCGGCGAGCACGTTGATTTCAACCAAGGTGGAAATCTGTTCCCAGGTTTCTCCCTGACCATTGGCACCGATATTGGAGTTGATGCCTGCAGCCGGAATGGCCAGGTCTATGGACTCTTTATCACATAGTTCTCGAATCCAGCAACGCAATGCCTCTATATCCTGGACATCGAGTGCTTGCGTATTCACTCTTGCTCCCCGTTGTCGGCAGAGATCGGCCACTTCTTTTAAACGTTGCTCGTTTCTTCCTTGCAAGATAAGGATTCGCTCTGGTGCTGCATAGGCTTCAGCGAGCGCTCCGCCTATGCTCCCGGTGGCCCCGGTGATCAGCACCGTTTTGGGGGAAAATAAATTACTCATAACAACTCCTCCAAAGGAGACCGCTCTGCCTCAAGCCGCGGCACCGCATTGGCCACGAGCATTTCGATCCCCTGGTTGGAATAGAGGCCGCCGTTGACCTGGGTGGTGTGAATGACGGTGTTGCGAAAAACGCGAAACAGTCGTCCAATAGGTTTTTCCTTATTGGCCCAAAAGGAGTCCAGAGACCCCTGGAAGGTTAATCCGGGAATATTATAAATCGGTTTACTTAAGGCAATTGTCGGGCAATGGCGTGCAAGTGCGGTCATGCCCACTGTACTATTCACGGTCACGGTTCCGGCGGCATGATTGAGCAACTCCGGCAAGTCACCGGTCTCCATGTAATAGATTCTACTCTTCAGCGCAAACTGTCTGGTCAGCCGGTCAATAATCGTGGGGTAATGATCAAGGCCGGCATCAAGCGGATGGTTTTTGATGATGAGAGCCGCGTTGCTGGGTGCATGGAGGGCAAAAGATTGCATGATATGCTCCATGGCCTCGGTCATATCGGCAAAAGTCGAGTGATGACGAATTTGGGCGTCACTACTGAGCTGGAGGGGGAAGAGATAGTAGGGAATCCCTTTGCGCAATACGGCCAAGAGCAGCTCGTCATCGCGTCTGCGATGAAAGCGAAGCATTGGTAGTCGCTTGATGTATCCGAGATATTCAGCAGGAGCCGTTACCGGTGTATGGGTACGGTAGCCGGGAAAGAATACTGGATTGTAGAATCCGGCAAGATGGTAAGCAACATCATGGAAGGCGCGGATGTTGAAAGAAGAGGAAAAGGGCTGTCCCTGGCGATATTCCGGCAGTTCTTTGGCCATGGCCCGGTACCAAGCCGGATCCTTGGGTAAACGGGAATAGCCGTTGACGCCGTCTCTTTCAATCGTCACCCAATAGGGGCGAAAATATCCCTCTTCAATAACATGCGTACGTATGCCAAATTTGGCGGCCATTTCTATTGCTGGCCGGTGGATAGGACGACAATCACCAAACAATACCTGATCGGTGATGGCGTGGTTGCGGTATTTTTCTGCAAGAAAAGGGGCTAGTTCGGCAGATGGTCCCCGAAACGTCCAGGCGGAGCGGCCCAACCAATAGAACCAGTCTCCGGCATTGAAATTGATTTTATGGACATGGTGGCCAGCCGCACGCAGTGCTTGCCCAAGTCGGTAAAAAAATGGCGAGCAAACACCCTGCAACAGGAGAAAGGTTCGTTGCCTGCTCATCGGACACCCACAACTCTCCGAATAAAAAAGCGCATGATGTGGCGCCACCAGGGAATCGATTCTCCGGTTTGGTCCCGCCATTCAAGAAGTTCATCCAGAGCGTGTTCAGCTGAGATGAGGGCATCAGTTTTGCGACTGAGGTAGAGCGGATACAAAAGTAACGCCCCCGCAACGAGTTCATCGATGGAAAGTCGCCGAATTCGACGGTCATTAACGATGATATCTTTGGTTAGGCCCCAGCCGGAATAAAAGGGCTGGCCATAACAGGTGACCGGCTTATCGCGCAGCAGTGCCTCGAAGCCAGCGAGCGAGGTCAGTACATGCACTTCATCCACCAGCGGTAGGATTGAGGACATTGCTACGTCCACGATTAGTTGGTCACACAATATTTCGGCATCCTTTTCATCCGATCCTTGGGCACGTAATCCAGCGATTACGTCCGGATGCGGCTTATAGAGGATAAAGGCATCGGGATTGTTGCTGCGAACTGCCTGCAACAATTCCATGTTGGTGCGGATTCCCGGTGCACCGTAGGCAAGGGAGGCATCAGTTTCCACCTGGCCGGGGACGAGCAGCACTCGTTTGTCAGTAGCAGGCCTCTGCCATTGGCCTGCGCCGATATTGTACTTGGTCAGCCTCTGGTTGACGATCTGGGTGCGGAATAGGGCGGCGCGATGCAGCAGATCAGGTTGAAATTCGGTGTGTGCTAAAATATGCTCAAGATCAGAGGGTTTGGTGGCATCGTAGTACATGCCCCGACGGTCAATCACCCACGACATGGGACGAATCAGGTCGGCGCCAAGGCCGACTGAACGAATAAAGCCGTCTTCTACACGAATAATCGAGACGTCTTCAGGGAGTTCGCCGGAAAAAGGGCGCATTCCCCAAATGAGAACCGTCTCTCCGGATGGTACTTGTGATGCCTCGGAGAGGAAAACGGCCTTGGCTTGTGGAAAGCAGCGCCGGACAATCGGCCGTTTCCACGAAGAGAAATCAAGGGCGTAAATTCTTGTTGAAGCAGGTGTTTTAGGAGGCACGCACCTGCTCCAGAAGTTCTTCAACCCGGGCAAAGTGCATGTCCCAGGTTGGTGGGGAAAAGTTATTCATCCGCATCAGCTGCGCATTGCGATCTGGAGATAGGTTGTGGGTGTAAGCAGTAATAGCCTCTGCCCAACCTAGACCATCAAGTGGATCAATATAATCGGGGATATCTCCGGCAATTTCGTGAAATACGGGAAGATCACTGGCAATTACCGGAACGCCAAGCGTCAGGGCTTCCACCAGAGGCATGCCGTACCCTTCGGTAAACGAGGGAAACAACAGCGCCTGGGCATGGCTCAACCAGGCTGCCAGCTCGGTATCCGTGCAGTCGGAGTATTCAAAGACGAAACCTTGCAACTGGGTGCAACGTTCCAACAGATCAATCACGTTTTCGCACTCCCAGCCACGCTGGCCGATCACCACCAGTCGTGGTGCCTGTGTACCCATTTTTTCAATCAGGCGGCGCCATAATTGGAGCAACATCCAGTGATTTTTCCTGGGCTCAATGGTTCCCAGAATAACAAAATAGGGGGTGTTGAGTAAAGGGCAGGCGTCAACAAGAGGTAGATCTGCTGGCGCAAGTGGGGCGACTATTGCTGGCGGCATGGGAAGATTCTGTTTCCCAGCATATCTAGTCAATTGGTCCAAAGAGGCAGCCGAATTGGCCAATATTCCCTGACCAATGGTCAGCATGGTGTGGAGGCGTGTCCTGTGTCGTTTGGCTTCACCGGAGCGACAATATTCGGGATGGGATAATGGAATGAGATCGTGGAAGAAAAAAATCGGTTTCAGTCGTGAATTCCGCAGTCGCTCTAAATATTCTTTACGTTCAAGCCCGTTGTGGCCCGTGTTAAAGAGAAATTTTGGCTCGCTGAAGCGGCGGCCAAAGCTGCGCGGAAAAGCCCTGGCAACCGTACGTCGTATCAGTTGGTTAAAATGGATGGGTTGATCCAATAGCGCGTCAAAAACACGAATAGATTCAGGCTGCGATAGTTCAATCCACCTACCCGCGTAACGCACCAACCCGGTGGCGCGCAGCTTAAAGTAGCGCACGTATTCCAGGCTGACCCGATCTATACCGGTGGGCAATCTGCCTTGCATCTGGCGATCAAGCAGACGGGTGATGTCGATCAACATGTTAGGCATGGGTTGAATGCCAGATGATCGCTTTATTTCGTCATGAGGTCTAGCTGTCTTGCGGCGCCCACCGGTTGGATGAGGATGGACATGAATTTTTGGAGTTCTATTACCGGCGAAGTGGAAACGTAAAGCATGTCTTTATCCTGAATCGGGAAACTTTGAGCGATGAAAAAGCTGGCGGGGTCTTTCAGGTTGACTTGATAAATAACAGGAACAAGACCTTCTAACGTGGTTTTAGGCGATGTTTTCCAATGAAGAGCATCACGGTTTTCTTTGCGAAAAATAAAGACAGCACGGGCATCTGCCTGGCTCGATACAAGGCCCCCAGATCGGCCTAAAGCCTGGGAGAGTGTAATACCTTTAGCTTCAAACTCAATTTCCGCATTTTTACCCGTCGCACCAAGGACGGTAAAACTTGAAGATTGGTACAGGGCGGTAAGCACATCGCCGGGTTGCAAGTAAATGTTTTGAAGAGGATCTCGAATGATAGTATCCAAAGGCATTGTCTGAACTCGATTTCCTCGAGTTATCTGCAAAGAAATTTTCCCTACTGGCTGACGCACACCTCCGGCAGTGGCCAAGGCATCAAGTAACCGTTCCCCTCTAGCAGTTAATGGAACTCGGGTACTTTGGGTTACTTCACCGACAACGGTAACATTTGAGGTGGCATTGGTGACAACGCGAACCAGCACCTGGGGCTGGTTCGCCTTACCAGTGAGGTGATCTACTATGTCAGCTTCAATCTGTTGAGGTGTTTTGCCTGCAGCGGGTATTCTCCCGGCGAAAGGAATATTGATCGTACCGTCGCTACTCACCATCTGGGACGGGAAGGCAGAAACGTTTGAAGCTTTAGAGCTACCGCTTGCTTCATTCAACCCCGAACCGAAAAGGACTGCCGGTGGCGATTCCCATATAGAGATTTCCACCATGTCTCCTGGGCCGACAATGTATCCATGCGGGGTGTAATTTCCTAGAGTTTCAGAGAAGATACCTTTTTTTTGCCTTGCGATCAAGTCGCTGGCAATAGATTCGGTAACGTCCACAACTTGAATCGGGAGGGTTGATGAATCTGCTGAGGCGTCGAGAACTTGTTCCCGACTCGGGCCCGAGGAAGGCATCCAGCCGGGAAAAGTACCGCAGCCTGCCAAACAGCAGGTGAAAAAGAAAATCAACAGCCACAAAAATGAATAAAAGGGATATTTGGTGGGGACCATTTTTTTTATAGAGAGTTCACGCAGGTGGGTTATCTTTGACAAAGCCGCATCAATGGGGCATTCGTAGCGGAGCCAATTGACGCAAAAGCCCCTTTCATAAGTATCTTCAATATATACCCTGTTCGGCCTACGCTGTATAGGTAATCATTAACTATCTTTTCTCGGTATTGATTTGTTTGCACCACGAAAACGAGCTTTAGCCAAAGTTGCGGATAGCAGCTGTGTGCATCAAGAAGAGATGAGTTTTATTTCTGTCGTTCTCGTAAAAAGCCTCGAGAACGACGTTTCGAGCTTCGTAACTCATTGATTTCGTGATGCGCCACTTCTCGCATTTTGGCTTTTTACGAATCCATCATTTCTGGTGGGAAAGTACAAAATCAACCACCTGCTGTACACAATCGTTAACACTTTGGGCATCCGAATCCAGTACGATGTCGGCATCCATCGGTTCTTCATAGGGTGAGGATATGCCCGTGTAATTTTTGATTTTTCCCTCACGCGCTAGTTTGTATAATCCTTTTACATCGCGCCGTTCGCATTCTTCAATTGTGCAGCGGACATAGATTTCAAACAGTCTATCATCACCAACAATTGTGCGAACACGTTCGCGGTCAGCCCTCATTGGAGAAATAAAAGCTGCCAAGCAGATTACACCCGCATCAAGGAAGAGTTTGAGCATTTCAGCAATTCGCCGATTGTTTTCAGCCCTGGCCTCAGGTGAAAAACTGAGATCACCGCAAAGTCCATGGCGAACATTGTCACCGTCAAAAACATAGGTAAGCCTTCCTAATGCATGTAATCGCTCCTCGACAGCATGGGCAATGGTTGATTTTCCGGAGCCGGAAAGGCCGGTGAGCCATAGGGCTACACCTTTTTGGCCCAGCAGGCGTTCTCGTTGTTCTTGGGAAATGGTACCTTGGTGGCGTATGGCGTATGGTGATATGGGTGCTGTTGTCATGGCCTCGGAGCCTTCTGTATATAATTATTAGATTCTGAATTCATCGGATAGGTTTGGAATCATAATCCAAACGGATCCATTGACCAGATGAAATTTTGTTTTCGAAAATATAGAGCAAGGTTACCATAGGTAGTTGCCCTTCTTTTAAGGATTAAAGGACGACATGTAGTATTGATGGACTCGACAAAAGTCCATCACACTCCAAGAGATGGCTAGGTAAAAACATAGATATACAAGGAGTAGTGTTTTTCTCGGCGCGAAGGCATACATCAGGTATGTCGAGTGTCGAGAAAAACGCTGCGACGCAGGAGATCGAAGTTTTTACGACGCCATCCATATTAACTTGTTCCCAAAAGGTGTCTAGAAAAAAATATCGTTAATGTCGGCAAGATCAAGGCTTAGTCTGTTTATGACAGAGATATCTGCTTGCGGATTGATTGTGAGACAATTGCACCATGGAAGCGAAGAAGTTCCACTTGTGTACGGCTCGAAGCCAATCGGTTGCGAAAAAGTTCCGTCGCGCCCTTGCTCAAGATTGCGTGAAGAGGTTTGTCGCTGACAATCTTTCGGACAGCTGATGCAATCGTGGCGGCATCAGCCTGTTCAACCACATAGCCCTGCCGGGCATGCTCCACTTGAAGTCCCAGATTGGTCCGGGGTAGAATGACCGGTCGTCCCATCGCAAAATATTCTGGCAATTTGCAGGGGATACGTTGATCATTGAACGGGCCTGGGGCTCCGGGCTGGACGAGTACGTCGGCTGCGGCCAGGATTTCTGGAACCTGCGCTCTCTCCACCCAGCCCAAATGGCGTATGTCCTGCCTGTTCCAGTCCTTAAGGTTAAGTCCACAAGCATTTTTACCGGTACGCAACAGGAGGGTAGATATTCCCTGCCTGTTTAGAAGATTCACGGCTTTATAAAGTTCCCAGACTTCACCGACGTTGCCCGCATGGACATTACCTGTATAGACAAGGACCACCTGATCATCGGCAATGTCCATACTGCGGCGCAGGGCAAGGTTCAGCGGCCGAGGATAGAACAAATGTTCATCCACAGGCGGAGCTATCACCAAGCGTGGCATGTCTGGCCCTCCGAAACGGGTCAAGGTGTCGACGATAAGGGTTAGCCCCTGGGCCTGTAGAAGGAATTGATATCCACGGAGAGGGTGGTAACAGTGCTGGGGAATAAGCCGGTCCAACTCGGGCTCGGGCAGTGCGGCCAGTTCACGAAAGGAGCGGCCCACCATTGTGGCGGTGAGGTATTCCTCGTTGTCCTCTAGATGTACCAACAGCGGGCATTGATGTCGCTGGAGCAGAGTTTTACACAGTTTTCGCACCATTTCCCGGGGAGTCCAGGCGTGGATCAGGTCAAAGGCCAGGTTTGAGCCCTGCGCGGTAAGGGTGGAATAAGGTTGGCTGTGTAAACTATCAGCCGTATAAACAGCATCCGGGACAGCAATGGTGCAGCGGACCAGGTCGCTCGCCTCAAGCAGGCGGACCAGCAACTGGACATGGTAGCCGTTGTTGCAGTCCACAGGGCCGGGCAGGACAAAAAGAAGGCGAAGCACCGACAGCCCCTTGTCTTCCCACCATGCGTACAGGGCATGCTGCTCTTCCCGGAGATGTTGGGCTGCGGCTTTGCGTACGACCAGATCGCGGGTAAACCCGATGGTGTGCGCCAAGTCCGGGTAGCGACGCATCGCCTCCTGGTACAGTTGGATGGCTTGGTCGAATTGTCCCAGACGGGAGGCTGTATTTGCCCGGTTCAGCAAATTCATGGCAGGTTCTTCGCTCTATCGGCCGTAGGCATCCTCAAAACGGACGATATCATCTTCGCCCAGATAGCTGCCTACCTGCACCTCAATGAGTTCGAGTGGTATTTTTCCCGGATTGTGCAATCGATGTACGGATCCCAGTGGTAGATAGACGGATTCGTTTTCCTGCAACAGGATTTCCTCTTTATTGCGGGTCACAACGGCCGTACCGTGGACCACAACCCAATGTTCGGCTCGATGGAAATGTTTTTGCAGGGACAGGATTTGGCCTGGATATACCACAATGCGTTTCACCTGGTAACGGGTACCACCGTCGATGGATTCATAGTTGCCCCAGGGCCGGTACACCGTGGTATGAGAAATCGTCTCGATCCGTTTTCGCGTCTTAAGTTCGTCCACCAGTTTCTTGACATCCTGGACCCGGTCACGGGGAGAGACCAGGACCGCGTCAGCAGTCTCGACCACAATATGATTTTCCAGGCCTACAGCAGCCAGTAACCGGTTTTCGGCATGAAAAAAAGAATTATGAACATCGTGCAGCAAAACGTCGCCATGGATTACGTTGCCGTTTGGGTCCTTGACACCATTTTGCCACAGGGCCTCCCAGGAACCCAAATCGCTCCAGCCTGAAGCCAGGGGGATGATGACGCCCTTATCGGTCTGCTCCATGACAGCGTAATCGATGGAATCCTCTGGGCATCGGGTAAAGGCATCTACTCCCAGGCGGATGAAGTCCAAATCCTCGGCCGCCGTTGCCAGAGCCTCACGGCAGGCATTGACAATGTCCGGTACCAGGCGTTCCATCTCGTTTAGCACCGCCCGCGCACCGAACACAAACATGCCGGAATTCCAGAAATATTCGCCACTTTCAACATATGATCGGGCTGTGTCCAAATCCGGTTTTTCTTCAAAACGGGCAATGGCGTGGGCAATAGGCTCAGTCGGATCGCCCGCAAGTTTCGCACCCTGACAGATGTAGCCATAGCCGGTCTCCGGAGCGTTCGGTACAATGCCGAAGGTAACCAGATGCCCAGTGGCAGCAAGTTGTGTACCGGCCTGCACGGCTTGGTTAAAGGAGTCCTGGTCATGAATGAGATGGTCGGCTGGTAGTACCAGTAGTGTTGCGTCAGGATGTTTCTGTAGTGTGATAAGGGCGGCAATGGCTACGGCCGGCGCCGTGTTTTTCCCTATAGGCTCAAGGACGATGGCCTGGGGCGACGTGCCAATGGCACGCATCTGCTCGGCGACCATGAAACGGTGTTCCTCGTTGCAGATGATCAGTGGCGTGGTTACACCCGCAATACCTTCAACGCGGTGGACCGTGTTCTGCACGAGAGTGAATTCATCCATCAGCGGTATGAGTTGTTTGGGATACAATTTGCGCGACAGGGGCCAAAGTCGGGTGCCGGTACCACCGGCCAGAATAACGGGAATGATCATGGAAACTCCAATCAAGTTGGATTAGCAAAAGTCAATAATCGAATATAAAAAATGAAAGAAATTCTTGTGGTTGCTGCGTGGTCGACTCCTGCCTTAATTGGAGGCAACCACACTTCGCTGCAGGGATTGGAGGCGATGGATGCTTTCCCGGACAAGCCGGGTTGCGGCTTCCGCACTGTCCGCCTCGGCATAGCACCGCAGTTCTGGGGCATTGCCGGATGGGCGGATATGAATGATACGGCCATCAGCCAGGGCCAGACGCAGCCCATCAGTCAAATCCATCTCCAGGGCTGGATTGTCATCCAAGGCAAGGTCTCGCAGCAGGGCCCGGGAATTCTTTGCCCACTCTTTGATTAGAGCTTTGCTTGTAGCGGTAGGGAAATCCTGAACTCGATCACTGGCAGTGCAGCGTGGCGGTAGATCAGCCAGTAGACCGGACATAGGGACGCTCTTTTCTTGGGCCAAGGCCAATAGGGAAAGAATAGGTAGTACAGCGTCTCGGGTCGGCAGCGCCGGGATAAGGGCATTGTTTCGTTGCATTTCATTCGCAAGGAGAAAGCCACCATTAGCCTCAAAGCCGACCACGCCATCCAGGCCCGATCGTCGAGCATTTTCCATTCCTGCCACCACATAAGGTGATCCGATACGGGGCCGGATCACCTGGTCAAAACAGCCGCAGCGTTCAATGGCCGTGTTGCTGCTGACCGGGGTGACGACTGTTCGAGCTCCAAGATAACGGGCACAGAGCAGGCCTGCCACATCACCTCGGAGCCATTGCCCTTGTTCGTCGCCGATCAACGGCCTGTCGGCATCGCCGTCGGTGGACACCAGGGCATCCAGCCTGTGCTCCGCCGCCCAGAGGCGTCCTTGACGGGCTGTTTCTTCGCCAACGGCCTCGGTGTCAACCGGCACGAAATTCTCGGTACGTCCCAGCGGCACCACCTGGGCACCGAAAAGAGTCAGCAGTTCACAAAGCAAATCTCGGGCCACGCCGGAATGCTGATAAACGCCTATGCGCCAACCGTCAAGAAAACTGTTTGGGAAAAATTTGACAAAGCGTTCTCGATACACGGCAAGTGCGCTTTCATCCACAGGTCCTAATGGGATGGTAAAATCGGTTGCCTCAGGTACCTGAGCGGCAGAAATGATGACTTCCTCGTCCTTAGTGATCTCGCCCGCTGGCGAATAAAACTTAATGCCGTTGCGATCAAAGGGAATGTGACTACCGGTGATCATTACCCCCGGAATGCGCTCCTGCAACGCATACAAGGCCAAAGCCGGGGTGGGGAGAGCGCCAGCATACAACGGCTCCATGCCTTGTGCTCGGATAGCAGCCAAGCAGGCCCGGGCAATTCGCGGGCTGCTCGGCCGCAGGTCCATGCCTACGAGAACCCGGGTCGCAGTAGAAACCACCTCCTGTAGAAAAGCCGTGGTGTAGCTCCAGCATAGTTGGTCGGTCATTGCATCGGCAAGGCCACGGGCCCCACTGGTACCGAAATGAACATTACATTCCCGGGCGAGCCGAGCTAGGGAAACGGGTGGCATGAAAATCTCCAGGAGAGGACGTTGGCAATGCTTGAGAGTTTAGCGGATACAAACCAGGCGATTCAAGGATGAGCCCTTGAATCGCCTAAGGTGATGTATCCATGTTGCTGATCGGAAGGAGTTAAAAAGAATAACAGATTTATTCAACCCCGGAAGACCCCCTGGTGCTCGACAAACCAAGTATAGGCGTTGCGCAAACCTTCTTCCAGACCGATGGAAGCCTGCCAACCCAAGGAGTGTAATCGGCTCACATCAAGTAGCTTGCGCGGGGTGCCATCGGGTTTGTTGGAATCAAAAAACAGCTTCCCGGTAAAGCCTGTCACCCGTGCCATGGCTTCGGCGAGTTCGTGAATGGTGCAATCCTGGCCGGTGCCTACATTGATGTGCGAGAGCATTGGTTGGGTGAACTGCTGATACGTGGCCACATCAAGATTCATGACATGAACTGAGGCATCGGCCATATCATCCACATGGAGAAACTCACGCATAGGCTTACCTGTGCCCCAAATCACCACCTCCGTGTCGCCTCGCTGCACCGCTTCGTGGAAGCGTCGCATCAAGGCCGGAATTACATGGCTGTTTTCCGGATGGAAATTATCGCCAGGACCATAGAGATTGGTGGGCATGACCGACCGATAATCGCGGTCATACTGGCGGTTGTAACTTTCACACAATTTGATGCCAGCGATCTTGGCCACGGCATAGGGCTCATTGGTATCCTCAAGAACACCTGTCAGCAGGGATTCTTCGCGCATAGGTTGAGGCGCCAGTTTGGGGTAGATACAAGAGGAACCGAGAAAAAGGAGCTTCTTTACCCCGGTCAAGTGGGCCGCATGAATGATGTTGGCCTCGATGATTAGGTTTTCGTAAATAAACTGGGCCGGATAGGTGTTGTTGGCATGGATACCCCCAACTTTGGCGGCAGCCAGGTAGACCTGATCAATGGCATGATCGCCAAAAAATTGTTGGACCATCGCCTGATTGGTCAGATCCACCTCGTTTCTTGTGGCAGTGAGAATGGATGTGCAACCTCGACGCTGGAGGCAGCGAACAATAGCAGAGCCAACCATGCCTCGGTGGCCGGCAACGAAGATGCGGGGTTGATTGCTCATGGCTCACTCCACGGACAGGCAGATATCATGGCCATTTGCCAACAGAAAGGCATTGCGTTTGGCAATCTTTAGGTCTTCGACCACCATCTCGGCACACATCTCTTGGACCGTGATTTCCGGCACCCAACCCAGTTTTTTCTTGGCCTTAGACGGGTCACCGAGCAAGGTTTCTACCTCAGATGGTCGGAAATACCTGGGATCAATGCGCACGATCACATCCCCAACCTTGACACCGTGAGCCTTGTCGCCCTGCACGGCCACCACAGTGCCGGTTTCCTTTACACCTTCTCCATCAAAACGAAGCACCAACCCCAACTCCTCGGCAGTCCACTGGATGAACTGTCGGACCGAATGCTGCACACCGGTGGCTATGACAAAATCTTCCGGATGCTCCTGCTGGAGCATCATCCACTGCATACGGACATAGTCTTTGGCATGGCCCCAATCGCGCAACGAGTTGAGGTTCCCCATATAGAGGCATTTTTCCAGTCCTTGGGAAATGTTGCACAGTCCGCGGGTAATCTTTCGGGTAACAAAGGTTTCCCCCCGTCGTGGACTCTCGTGGTTAAACAGGATGCCGTTGCAGGCGTACATGCCGTATGCCTCCCGATAGTTGACCGTAATCCAGTAGGAATACAGTTTGGCCGCAGCATAGGGCGAACGGGGATAAAAGGGAGTGGTTTCCGTCTGAGGAATTTCCTGAACAAGGCCGTACAGTTCTGAGGTTGATGCCTGGTAAAATCGGGTTTTCTTCTCCAAACCCAGCAAGCGGATAGCCTCCAACAGGCGCAGGGTCCCCAGTCCAACCACGTCTGCGGTGTACTCCGGTGAATCAAACGAAACCGCCACATGACTCTGTGCACCGAGGTTGTAGACTTCCTCGGGTTGCACCTCTCGCAGAATACGAATTAGGTTGGTGGCGTCAGACAGGTCGCCATAGTGAAGGACAAAGCGTTGATTATCAACGTGAGGATCCTGATAGAGGTGATCAATCCGTTGAGTGTTGAACGAGGAGGCGCGACGTTTTATGCCATGCACCTCGTAACCTTTGTTAAGAAGAAATTCAGCGAGATAGGATCCGTCTTGGCCGGTTATACCGGTGATGATTGCTTTTGTCATAGGCTCATTTTTAAGTTAGGGAATGCGGACGAGGGAGTACCGCGAAAGATAACGGTTGAACAGCACTCGAGGTTACATCTTATAGTAGGTCCGAATAATGCGGGCCCAGTGCCGGAATTGCTGATTATAGAGTAACGGAAGGTGTTATTAGTTTTTTTAACGATATTCTTACCTAAAGAGGGGGCAGGATTTATGAAATTTGATGGACAGCCAGTGCGCCTAATCTAAAATAAATAACAGGACACTTGACTTTTTCCAATGTGCTTGCACGAACTCCGTTTCCGTTTTCGCCTCGTCCGCAGAATCTGTGGGTAGATCTTTGGTATTTAGCCCCAGAACCTGAGCCCCGCCGGAGGTGATGGTGTGGGGTGCCTGCCGCCCCGTCCCCTTGCCACTTTCAGGATGAGCGTGGAGGCTCAGCTCTGTCAAGGCTGTGCGCACAGCGCACACCCGCAGGGCTCGGCCTTGATAGAGCCGGGGCTCCATGCTACAAGCTGTGCTGTTCTTTAAAACACGTTCGAAAGACGAACTGATGACCGATCCCAGCGCCTCCCCTCGGATAGAGCGGCTGAAATAGTCATATATCAGTGTGTTGTCGTCAGGGCGATCATCTGCCCACCCACAAATTCTGCGGAGGAACCCCTTTTTAATATTGATCAGAAGGTAACCGATCAGGGGGAGCTCAAAAAAGCATCGTTTATCAAGGGACTTGTAAGCGATTGCAGGGTGCCGGAGGTGCAAGGGCTCGGCCTGTTCAGCGTACACCTGTACGTAAACAGGTCAATAACACCGTAGATTCGGTGCCCCGTGATCGCTTACCCTTTCGAGAAAGCACCCTGGAAAAATTCAGAATGATTGACAGTGAGAGCGTTGATTATATGGATATTTTGTGATGAAAAAATATCTCTATTCGGCAGATAGTATAAAGTTTCTTGAATGCTGCTGGAACCAGTTTTGTGAATTCCTATATAAAGGTAAACTTTATTTGATTTTTTCATTGTATTTTAGCCTCTTCAAAGATACGTTTTTTATTCTAAAACAAGTTATTCCGTATGTATTTTTCCCCCATACGTGGGGTAAATTTTTCGATAAATCGCTTGAATCAAAGTCGATTGATTTCTTATCACCTTGGATCCCAAAGGGTGTATCTATTATCTCTATTTCATATTTGTGTTTTTTATTTAGTTTTGTTATTAAATAGTTAGATGATAAAATGTTCTCGTCTTTATTGTTTTTAATAAAATTTTCTTTGATTTCTGTATTTTTTATATTGTTGATGTATTGTGTTCGTGCTGTTTTGTACGAATGCATTTCTCTAATTTTTTTTACTTTTTTGGGTAAATCTTTTTTTGTTGTGCTGAAGTTGTCTATAGCAGACCTTATGGCGATGTGAAATTTATGAGCTGTGTAATTTTCAGAAATAATTCCGAAATCAAGGGTGCGTACAAATTCCTCATTCCCGTGCCAACGTCCGACTATAGGGATACAGCCATAAGACCCCGCTTCGACTAAAATATTAGGCCAGTTATCTTCATACGAACAAGTCAAAATAAACTGGCACTTTTTGAAAATTTCTACCAAATTTTTATGTTGCTTGATATGCCCATGCGTAACAATATGCACCTGTGAAGAATTGAGTTGACTGATAACCTCTTTGTCCATGCCGCCGACCAAGTGTAGTTCTACTTTATAAGGCTTTACCCCTTCATCGGCCAATACTAACTTGAGCGAATCGACCGCAAGTTGCAGGCCCTTGCGCCGCTCGTCAAAAGAATCGGCAATCAACAGAATGCTGCGCTTATTACCCCATTCAATTGGTTGAAATTTTTCGATCGGTCGATAGGCGTTGCGCAGTACATGCCCTCGATGTTTTGGAATAATGTCGGAGCGAATTGCCGAATTCACAATAAAGGCACTGGGGGCGGCCAGATGAACATTATCGTAGGAGAAGATTTTCCGTTTCAGCTTGAGGGTGTTTATTACTGTATGTTGATCGCATTTGCGTTCATCCACCTGCGGGCAGCCAACACAATTGTCGAGAAAGCCCAGGCACCCAGCTGGGTAGTGGCAGCCGCCGGTAATATAATAGAAATCGTGCAGTGTAAAGAGAATCTGTTTGCCGCGCTTGGCCAGTTCGAGAATTTCGCTGAGTGACATCAGGTAACTGGCCCATTGAACATTCAGCACATCGTAGCCCGCTAAAAAGTCGACCAACCAGCGGCGAGGTTCGGTCGCATAGTCCACGGTAAAGTGGGTATTGGTAATACGACCGTTACTGGCACTGTAATTGGGTGACACGGTCTGGGATAACTGTCCCAAAGTGGCGATATCAAGGAAATCCACCTCTAATTCGGAAGCTTCAGACAGAGCTTCATAAATGCGATAGGCCGCGATACCGGCGCCACCTGCCGAGGCACTAGAAAAAATGGCTACTTTCATGGGTGCATCTCCAGGTCAGTTTGCAGCAACAGATCCTTCTGCTTTTGCTGGTGTTTTGTCAGGGCAGAGAGTTTGGCCTCTAAAACCTTAATTTGTGAATTTTTGCGTGAACCGTTTTCCGATTCCTCCTCTAACTGGCGATAAAGGGAGACCAGAATATTCAGGGTTTCCCTGCATTCTTGCAGCCCCCCGTGTTTGGCTTGCACCAGCGCCAGAGAGGTGATCGATTCGGCACGGGCACCGCGAGTTTTACAGGCTTCGTGGTAGACGCTGTAAGCGATGTCTAGGTCTATATGGTTCAGTGTGAACGCTTTAGCCATGCCGATAAACAGGTCGGCATCCATGGCGTAATGGTCATGAATATCCAATGGCCCAGAGGTGTCCCATGCCTTGCGGGTAAAAAAGACGCTAGGTTGAATCAGGTGGTGCTTGGCATAATTAAGCAGATACTTGAAAGTAAGTTTTTCCGCTGAGAATACGAAGTGATTGATCGGGGTGAAATCTATCTCGGTCATGAAGGCGTTGCCGACCAGAACCTCACACTTAGAATGCTTTCCAAAGTAACGCCGGATCGGATTCAGCGTGTTGGGCAAAATGATGTCATCGCCGTTCAGCCAGTACAGGATTTTCCCGGTGGCTTTCTTGAAGCCATTGTTTATGGCATCGGACTGTCCCTCATCTTTGCCGCTGAATACGAAGGTGAACATGTTTCTGTAGTGTTCAACTATTTCCATAGTGTCGTCGGTGCTGCCACCATCCATTAGCAGCAGTTCTACGCCGTTTAGGTCATTACACAACAGGCTGCGCAGGGTCTTCTCAAGAAAATGACCAGCATTATATATCGGAATAACGATAGAAACCGTAGGAAGTTGCTTTGTTTCTTTTTCGATGGTTAGGCCTTGTTCCCAAGGTAGGGTGGCGGCTTCACTGCGAGGGATAGGAAGATTTGACATGGTTACATACCTTTCATGCAAAGTTCATAAACGATATTGCACAGCCCGAGAACGTAGTCATTATTGGCAGACCAGACGATATACTTGAATAGAATGGGATTGATAATTCCGTAGTCTATGAGTTCGGAGCTGAATAGCCGAATGATATACGTCAGTCGCTCTTCTTCATGGTCACGGGTGTTGTTGATGATTTGCCGTAGCGCAAGACCATGTGCGTTGTTTTCCGGGTAATTGGTTGCAATGTGGAAACAGCCTAACTGCTGTTTGATCATTAACTGAGTAACCAGCATCAACAAGTACAAGGTATCTGCCGGATACATTTTCATATAACTTTTTTGGTAGTATTCTACCGATGACCAGTTGCAATCCTCAATCTGGCTATCGATAAACTTGATAAAGCGTTTTGGGTTTGGTCTTAGGTCTATTTTTTTCAATGCAATTTCGGCTTTGATCCTGGCATAAACCGTCTCAGCCTGTGGCGATACCTGTGTCGGAAGTGGTACATAGAAGGCGGTTCTTAAGATTTTTGATATGAAGGTGTTATTTTCGCAGTGCCTGCTGATGAGGTCTGCAAACTCGGCAGCAAGCGTATTTGAGTCGTTGCTATGGAGAAACCCCGTGGTTTTCATTTCTTTGGCGTACAGCTCGAAGAACTCATCGATTTGGTTGTAGCTGGTCTTATGCCGCTGATGCAGAAATACCTCGCCATCTATTATTTTTGCATTAAGTTGGCTAATTAGCAGATATCCAAGGTAAAAGTCCCATCCGGGAATACCATAGGTCATTCGTTCTGCAGTTGGGCGTGTTTTGAGCAGATCATACGTTGCTTCAATTCCTTGACGGGTGAAAAAGAAAATATCCAAGCCACCCCGATAGGGGAAAGAATCGATGAATTGATTATCATCGATCCGAACACACTCGTTACGAGTCAGCGCTATGGCGTCACCAATGCTGGATAAAAAACGTGAAAGCGGCCGTTGGTGAATGGGATAAATATCCGAGTTGGTTAAGAAGGTCGTGTCGTAGTTGTAATCTTTAGCGCGATTTATAACCGGGACAATGCGGGGGATTGCTTTGCCGTATAGGCCTAAGGATGTTTCGCTGTCAGGGATGATGTCAATATCTTGTGAATTAAAACCTGCATTAATTAGTTTTTTAGCTTCATCGGCGCAGTTTACAGTTCGAACGGAGTACCCTGTTGCATTCCATGCATCAAAGCAAAGCTTCTGGTAATCTAGTCTGGAGAATGGATTAACACTGGTCAATACGAGCGACTTCATGCCAATTAAATCTCCTCTCTTAGTGTGTAACATTAAGAAACATTGGGTATTATCATAGTGTTGGAACAGGAGAAAAAAATCCTGCTTGATTTTCAGGTCAAGGTAAGACGGCTAAGATAGCCGTAGCATAACGGCGTATAAACACCAGCATCATCCTGCAAGGCTGGCAATCGCACCCAACAGACCTAAACGTCGTTATCCGCTTTTTTGCGGCCAATTTTGATTTCTTGTGCGAATTTTTACGCCTCACCGGAGTGAAAGCTCAACTCTCCTGTTAAATGGTTAAGAATGTCCCGAGTCGATCCATATTGTACAGCAAATTCCTCAAGCCGATTTATCTCGTTGCTCGGGCCAGGCCAACAGTACGAACAAGCAGATTGCCAGCCTTCTGTGTCTGCACTCCAAATACATGCTCAGGCAGCCGCTGGGTGGAGAGGATACTCACACTCACAAACCTGCGGCCTGCATAACAAGCCAACCTTCGAGGTTCTCGTTGAGGCCATGACCGCGCATTGCCAAGGGCACGCACTAGACATCACCTGGATTACCTCCCTGTAATCAGTTACAAAAAAAGAACGATTGGATTGTTCTTTGTCCCATAAAATGCTTCCTGCGAGTAACCCTAACCGCTAACCAGAAATTTTAGAGGCTCTTCCGCAGAATCTGTGGGTTGCGGTAACGTTCTGAATCGCAAAGTACTGTTCCAGTGTGTTTTTCACTGTCAAATCCGAGCCGATGTATTGGGATCGGTCGTTGGCTCAACCCTATGCACCGTTTTTTAGTACGGTGCGGTCGGTAGCATAGAGCCCCGACTCTATCAAGGCCAAGCCCTGCGGGTGTGCGCTGTGCGCACAGCCTTGACAGAGCCGAGCCTCCACGCTCCACCTGAAGGTGGCAAGGGTGACGGGGCGGCAGGCGCCCCACACCTTCACCTCCGGCGGGGCTCAGGTTCTGGGGCTAAATATCAAGAATCAACCCACGAATTCTGCGGACGAGGCCTGGTTCCTCCGCAGAATGTGTGGGTGGACCGGTAACATTCTGAACCGTAACGCATTGTTTCAGCGTGTTTTACGCTGCCCAATCCGAGCGGGTGCATTGGGATCGGTCGTTGGCTCAACCCTATGCACCGTTATTTAGTACGGCGCGGGAGGTAGCATAGAGCCCCGTCTCAAGGCCAAGCCCTGCGGGTGTGCGCTGTGCGCACAGCCTTGACAGAGCCGAGCCTCCACGCTCATCCTGAAAGTGGCAAGGGTGACGGGGCGGCAGGTGCCCACCCCTCTCACCTCCGGCGGTCTCAGGTTCTGGGGCTAATTTTCAAAGAGTTACCCACACATTCGTAAGCGATCACGGGGCACCGAATCTGCGGTGTTATCGGCCTGTTTACGTACAGGTGTACGCTGCACAGGCCGATGCCTTGCACCTCCGGCACCCTGCAATCGCTTGCAGGTCCGTTGATAAACGGTGGGCGGATTCAACTCTGAAGTGCAACAGCTAGCGGTGGCTTAGTATAGCTCACTTTTGTCGCGAAAAACACCTCATGCGGCGAACGATATCCCAATACTTTTCGTGGGCGGTGGTTGAGTCGATCAACCGCTCGCTGCACCTGCTCCTCGCTTATATCGCTCAAGTCCATACGTTTGGGGAAATACTGCCGCAAGAGACCGTTGCTGTTCTCGTTCAGGCCGCGCTCCCATGAGTGATAGGGATGGGCAAAATAGATCGAGGCCTGAAGCGCCGCCGCGATGCGTTGATGCCCGGCAAATTCTTTGCCGTTGTCGAAGGTGATGGTGTGGCAGCTGTCTTTGTGGGGCTCCAGCAAACGCGTTGTCACCGCGGTCACTCCATCGGCGTGCTTGCTGCGAATATGCCCAGCTAGAACATAGCGCGTTGTCCGGTCGGCCAGGGTGACCAAGCCGCCTTTATGATTTTTGCCAATGACAGTATCTCCTTCCCAATCGCCCACTCGGATTTTTTGCTCTACAATTGCAGGACGTTCGTCAATGCTGACACGGTTTTTCAGCACGCCGCGCCTTTCTTGACCGCTTGCATAACGCTTGCGATGGGGTTTCTGGCTTCGTAGATGCTGGTGCAGGTCGCCGCCGGCTTTCTTGTCGGCATAGATATGGCGGTAGACGGTTTCGTGGCTGATCCGCAAGCCGCCCTCCAAAGCAAGGCGATGTTCAACCTGTTCCGGACTGAAGTCCGCTCGGACCAGCCGCTCGACTTCAGCCCATTCATGCAAAGAGATGCACTTGCCATTGAGGCAGCTTCGTTTGCGTTCGTCCCGAAATGCCTGCGCCTGTTTCGGACGCCAGCCGCGTTGGCCTCTATTGCGGCTCAACTCCCGTGAAATCGTTGATTTGTTGACCCCAAGATTGAAGGCGATCTGGCTTTGATCCAAACCAGCTTGTTTCAATCCGTAGATCTGGTATCGTTGCTCAATGGCGAGTTGCTTATAGGGCTTCATCAATGCTCCTTTTACTTGATCGCTTAAGTGGCTTCGATCTTAACGCAACTCGCCACTTAAATCCTCTCACAAAAGTTGCACTTCAGAGTTGAATCCGCCGTGCCTTTGGGGTTCCGCCGTGATCGGTTACACACATTCTGCTGACGTGGCCTTATTCGTTAGGTCCAGTATCTTTCTTTCCTTATCAATCCATATGTTCGTAATTAAATCTACTATTCTATCAAGTTCTGAATCTGGAATATTCAGGTTAGACTCTTTAGGTATTTCTGATGAAAACAATACTTTTTTGTCTGGAAAGTATTGTAGCCTGACCCATTCGTTAGATTTTTGAAATTCTAAATCGTATGCTTCGTATAAATTACCTGGCATAATATATTTGTTTTCAGATAGATGTTTCTGAATGTATGAAACAAGATTTGCTCTAACTTGATTAGGCTTGTTACCAACCCACACTGGAACAGTCTTGTTAAGACGTCTGAGTATGTTAACCCCAGTTAGGGAAAGACTTCCGTTTGCATTATTTGGAATGACGTAATTGTCATTTGGTATGCCAATCACATTCAAGACGTCATCTATAACTGAACCGTTGACAAAATGGTTCTTATCGAAAAGTCGAGGAATTATGGCAGCTTTTCCGAAAATGGAGCCGAATTTTTCTATAGTTTGTCTATGGTTACATACATTATTCCAATATGGATTCATTGGTAGAGGAGGAGTATCTTCACATGATCCAGCTTTAATTGCTGTCGAGTATAATGAATTTGCAATCTCAGCAGGGCGACGTAAATATACAATAACGCTAATATCATTGATCCCAAAATTTAATAAAATATATTTTAACCTCTCTAGCTCTTTGATGTTAGTGAGCCGGGATTGGATATGTTCAGATGAAAATATTATTGTCGTAGTTTTTGGGTTGCCTTTTTTTATTAACTCAATCTCTTCTGTGAGGCTATCTATAGTTTTCCTTTGAAAGGATGCTAATTTATCTTCCGTATCAAGACCAATGCCTTTCGTGAAATCATCGCGTCTGTGTAAATCATAAGCTGCAACAGGTAATTGGCGATTATTGCTATTTCCTGCAGCTTTGGTATAAATAAACCCTTTTTTTAAGAGCCTATTCCTGTTTATATCAAAAAAATTTTGCAAGGTTGTTGTAGCTGTTTTTTCAGTTCCAATGTGAAGAAAACATTTCATATTAAGCATTCCCGATTGAGTGATGTGGTCAAATAACACTAGACAAGTTTATTAGTAACAGTGCAGACTTGGAGTGGATCAGGGCAGCGATTTAGGTGGAGTGTGTCCCCCCCCTGATCGGTTACGTTATAAGACCTTAACGAAGAAGTGGATAGCGGAGTATCTCTAAAATTTTACTGTAATTGTAAGACGAGTTCACTTCATCGATAAAATATTGATCATATTCTCGTCTTTGACGTGGTTCAATAATATCCCCAGAACGACCACTGTCTCCACTAAATTTAAATTTTGAGAATAAATGAATAAAATTTGTAGAATAACTTATATTTAAAATACTGCAAATATATTTCAGTGTCTTTTCTGGATTAGAAACGAAATCTTCATATCGGACGATAGGTAATTCGTGATGGTCTTGTAAAAAATGTATATAACGATAACAATATTCATCGAATGTTTGTGGGGTATAGTGAATCCAATTATTATGTCTGAGACTTAAAAAGCTGTCAATAGGATTGCGTACAGTAACAATTGATTTTAGATCAAACCGCAGCCGTAGTAGTTTGTGTAAATTTTTTTGCATTCGTATTTTGTCGCCAACTAGATAAGCGCTATGCGAATGATCTCGAAGTACAAGTTGTCTCCCCTTTTTGCTTATATTTATTGCAATTGTTTCGATATCATTTAAAAAAACTTCTTCAATTAGATTTTCATCAATGTCAGAGAATGATTGGTGTAATAATGCAATGATATCGGTTGGATTAAAAATTCCTTTGCCGTTTTTATCAATTCCTAAGCTGCTGTATGGATCAATTTCATTAAGAACTACTACCCCAGGTAAGGCTGCAATGCATTTTGCGAATAAAGTTCCGCCTGTACAAGATAAATGATGAATAGAACGAACAGTGATCGTTTTTTTTAGATGTAATTTTGAATCTCTGTTCCAATAGCCATAATGCGTTATTGAATGATGGCCAACATTGGTTATTAGGGTGTTGTTGAGTTGTTCTAATTGTTCACTGATTCTTGCCTTGGAGAGCAGTAGTTTATCACCATTTGGTACACTGACGGCAATAGCAGATTTAAAGTGGTGGGTGGCACGATCATATTGTCTATCAAGAGCTGCGGCACGACCAAGGCTATTGTAGACTCCCGATGCGATAATTCGACCGATCAAAAGTTTTCCGCATCCCCATTCCTTAGCCAATTGTATAAATTGTCTAGATTTTTCTATATCCCCAAGCTGAGCATAGCCTGAGGATAAAAAAAGCGCCAACTGACCATGATCCGGGTGGTCTTGTACGACCTCTCTTTTAATTTTGACTAAACTCTTCCAATCACCAAATTGCCATTGAATACGACAGCGTTCGAGCAGGTGTTCATTGTAGGGACGAGTAAGCTCTTTCTGGGAATGTTTCTCTTTTGGCGGTAATTCCGCATCGACTTGAATAGCAGGTGTTGGAACTTTAATTTGGCGTTTAGTGGACCAAAAACGCTTCCTTTGCAATCGAACTCGATTTTTTTTCATACTTTATTGGCCCGGAAAAAAGATTCTATAATGCTACATGGAGAAAGTATGATTTGAATGGTAAGCCAATCGACTGAGTAGAATTCGCGCCCGGTCCATGGTTTGCTGGGATCGACTGAGAGACGCCCGCATTTGTTGGTTGCAAAGAAAATAGTTCTCCAATTCCTCCTGTACCTGGTGCAATTGCAGCAAAAGCAATTCATTTTCTTCCTGCAGCCCCCTCAACTCATGGGCCAATTTTTCCTCAGTCGCCTTTTTCTGGGCTAATAGCTCTTTTTTTTCTGTGAGCAGGGTGTCGTTAGCTTGCTGCGCAGCCTTCAACTCAACGGTAAGTTTTTTCTCATTGGCTGAGAGATCAGCGGAACTTTTTTTCAAGACAGCAATCTCATGACTTGTCTTGGTTAACTCAGCCTTAATTTGTGCCACCTTGTCGGTCAGTTTTTTGTTCTCCTCTTTCAACTTGGCACTACTGTCACGGTTTTCTAGGAAAAGCTTTTCCAATTCCTGCTGCACTTGGTGCAATTGCAGCAGGAGCAATTCATTTTCTTCCTGCAGGGATTGACTCGACTGTTTGGAGTCATCCTTGAAGAGAACCATCTCTTGTTGCAAGGCAGCCAAACGGTTCTCAAGTTGCTGTCGTTCGTTCGCCGAATTTTTTTTTGCCTGCTGAAGTTGAGTCTGTGCCTCTTTCATTGTGCACAACAGAGATTCCTTTTCGGCTATCAATTGTTGCACGGTTTCGGTCAATCCGGCCAGTTCCTCCACCGTCTTTGGTAGGACTCGGCCTGCCTGGATCAGGTGCAACAGCGCCTGCATCCCGTCAGGTGTAGGGGGGGCAAGGCTGTTTCGAAATATTGCCTCACCTTTAGGTATATAGGCGGTTGCTTCCAATGCTTCCACAATATCCCAAAGGGAGGGGTCGAGCCATTCGAAAAACTTGCCCAGAATTGTGGTCAATGTCTGATCCTGAACAGGGCTTGCCGCGTTGACCGAAGGTTTGCTCAATCCAAACGAATCGATCAAATCTTGAGCTGATGTGCTATCCCGATTTATCAGTAGCAGGTTTGAGATTGGGCGGTGGCGAAGCGAAAGGAGTGTACGTTGCCAGTTCGCCCATTGTTGGCACAATTCGGGAAATCGTTCGCCGGAAAAATCCGGACAAGAACTCACCAAAGACCAAGGCGCGCGGTACAGCCAAATTAATCGTTGGTCGGGCTGGCCCTTGTCATCTTCTTGGCATCGGTCGACGAAGGTATCGGGCTCGAGCCAGATGGTGGCGGCTTTATCGACAAGGGTATAGCCCTGAGCCAAGGCATCCTGTTCGTAGAATCCTGAAAAATAGTATTTCATAGCAAGTTGTCAGTACACGGTGTCATTGGTTCAACGCAAGAAAAAAATTATGCGCCCCATTTATAATCCTGGTTCACGTAAGAAGAGATCCTTGATCAGTTCGATCTGGGCTTCCGCCTTGATCAACTCTTCTTGCTGCAACTGTTGGCGGTGCTCCCTTTCCGTGGCCTCTGCTTCAAGTTGGGCGATCCGTTCATTAGTGTTGCGCACCTGAGTTTTTGCTGCATCCCTTTCCTTGGAGATGGCGTCCAAAGCCGCCAGTCGTTCATTCTCGAGCTTTGCCTGAGCTAGTTTTGCTTTTTCGAGCTCTGTATTCTGCCCGCGGAGATTATCCCTTTCCTTGGAGATGGCGTCCAAAGCTGCCAGTCGTTCATTCTCGAGCTTTGCCTGAGCGAGTTTAGCTTTTTCGAGTTCCGTATTCTGTGCGAGGAGATTATCCCTTTCCTTGGAGATGGCGTCGATAGCCGCCAGTCGTTCATTCTCGAGCTTTGCCTGAGCTAGTTTTGCCTTTTCGAGCTCTGTATTCTGTGCGAGGAGATTATCCCTTTCCTTGGAGATGGCGTCGATAGCCGCCAGTCGTTCATTCGCGAGCTTTGCCTGAGCGAGTCTAGCCTTTTCGAGTTCCGTATTCTGTGCGAGGAGATTATCCCTTTCCTTGGAGATGGCGTCGATAGCCGCCAGCCGTTCATTCGCGAGCTTTGCCTGAGCGAGTTTAGCCTTTTCGAGTTCCGTATTCT
>JAQUEZ010000051.1:0-10298 GCA_028684915.1 Desulfobulbus sp. | reverse complement strand
ATGGCGTCGATAGCCGCCAGCCGTTCATTCGCGAGCTTTGCCTGAGCGAGTTTAGCCTTTTCGAGTTCCGTATTCTGTGCGAGGAGATTATCCCTTTCCTTGGAGATGGCGTCGATAGCCGCCAGTCGTTCATTCTCGAGCTTTGCCTGAGCTAGTTTTGCCTTTTCGAGTTCCGTATTCTGTGCGAGGAGATTATCCCTTTCCTTGGAGATGGCGTCGATAGCCGCCAGCCGTTCATTCGCGAGCTTTGCCTGAGCGAGTTTAGCCTTTTCGAGTTCCGTATTCTGTGCGAGGAGATTATCCCTTTCCTTGGAGATGGCGTCGATAGCCGCCAGTCTTTCGTTTGCGAGCTTTACCTGAGTTAGTTTCGCCTTTTCCAGTTCCGCTTTTTGGCCGGTGAGGTTATCTCGTTCTTTGGTTAGGGTTATTATCAGGGTACGTTGTTCATCCACCCGGATTTTTTCTTTTAGCATCTGCTCCTGGAGAGCGGCCAGTGCACTTTCCAGCTGTAACACCCGGACGGCGGCGCTATTACGACGTAACGCCAATGCGGCAAAAGGGTAGAGGACTTCAGAATCAAGCCCCACGTTGTCAAATCCTAGTTTTTCCAGTAGCGGACCGGTGTCTTCCACCGAGAGATCGTTGGTGTATAAATGAGAAACCGCGCCTCCCTGAACAATGATCCAGGCAAAACGCTGCAGCAGCTCCGGTGGCACAGCCTGTAAAAGTTGAGCATTCTGGCCCGGTGTATCAAGGATGAGCAGGTTGGTTTTCCCGGTTTCCAGGTTCAGGCCTTCCAACAGGGTGCGGACGTGCATGGCCGGTACTTGAACTTGCCCGGTGATGCGGAGATTGGATGCGATTCTCGTTAATTCTTGTGGTTCCTCCAGGCTGGAGTATTGGGCATTGGTACAAACCTGCAATGCAGCCTGCTCGGCTTCATGGGCCGTGATCGCCAAGTGGCGAGCCTCCTCTCCTTGCTCCGTGCGAACCTGCCGGGCCAATTCTTCGGCTAGGCGAGGATGTGCCTCAATCAAAATGAGACGTTTGGCGGAAAACGCACGCAGGGTGGCCAAATTGGCACCGGATCCTGCGCCGACGACGACAAGCGTATCGAAAGAACCGTTGTTCTTCTGTTGAATGTGGTGCAATAGGCTGTTCATATTTACTCAGCCTGTTTTTGAGTGCGCGTTTCAGTTTCCTCGATCACCGCCTCGAGGAGTTGTTGAACGGCGGTTGTCCGCGCTATCTCTTCACAACCGGGCAGTTTAGGGGATTGCTGCTCCTGGAGCAGGATATCTATGATCGTTTCAATAACCAATTTGCTGTTGGCGTATTGGATCGCGTAACGAGCTAGCATGGAACGTGCCGCCTCCTTGCCTTGAGTGGCATTAATTCGATGGAGACGCGCTGGCACGGATTGTGTCAGTAACGACTCCATCCTTGCCTGCAACTCAGGGGTTCCGGGACGTTGGGCCAATGCAAGCTCATAGGCGCTTTCTGCGGCATCCAGGTCGCCGATCAACCGCTGTGCTTCGGCCATGCCCGCATGCCCCCAAAAAAAGGTGATATCCTGTCCCGCAGCGGCTTTATAGGCTTGCAAAGCACCTTCACCATCCCGAGTCAACAGGGCCAATTCACCGGCTAAGCATGCAATCGGCGGCATTGCACTGAATTCATCTTTAAGTCCATCCAGGATATGGCGCGCTACTCCCCAACTTCCTGTATCCAACGCCCGGTAAAGGATCTTGCAGCGAGCAACAGCTCCCTCGATTACGGATTGTGGTATTTTCTGTTTGGTGAGTTCGGCTGCAAACATACTTTGGACCTGTTCCGCGGGGATTCGTGGTACTCCTTCTACCTTTTTGATAGGGTTTGGGCACAGGAGCCCTGTGCCTGTGGACCGCTCCCTTACCCAGTAGAATTTGGGATCAGGGGTTCCGGGAACAGGGATGGAAAAGCCATGGCAGCCATTGCCAAACCCCTTGTCTTTCAGCTCCTGGCGAAATTTATTCGCCTGTCCTCGGGTAATAACCTCGTTCCCCTGAAGAACCTCAATCTCCAGAACCTTGTTCGGCTGGTCTGGGCAGAAAATCCATCCAGTAGCTTCACCGTTCACGAATCCGTTAAAGAAGCCTTGGATCGCCATCTTAGTCGGTGGTTTGTTTGCCTGTTGCCCTAGCTTTGCCGAATTATTAGCTTGTGTCTGTGGAGGCGCTGGTGTGTTTATGGTGGTGCCAGTGCTTGCTTCGCGTGCGTGAAGCTGGGATGCATCATGCACGAGTGTAGGATCAACAGGGATAGCGAAGCCATGACAGCCATTGCCCAAACCCTTATTTTTCAAATCTTGCCGAAATTTGTCAGCCATGCCGTGGGCAATAACCTTCTCGCCCTGAAGAATCTCAATTTTCACGGTGCGGGTAAGTTGGCCAGGAAAAAAAGCCCATCCTCGTGCTTCACCACCGACAATGCCGTTGAAAAAACCCTGCAAGGGGATTTTTTTGGTGACTTGAGCATTGGGTTGCTGGCGTGATATATTCGCTGAACCTGGAAGCAGCGTTGCGTTTCCTGATTCTCGCGCCTGCAGTGGTATGTTCGCGTCAACTTGGGCTGGATCAATGGGGATCATAAAACCGTAGCGCCCATTGCCGATTCCTTGGGCGAGAAGGTCCTCCCGTAACTGATTGGCCAAACCAACCGCAACAACCTGTTCACCTTGCAAGATTTCTATAGTCAACGGTTGGTTGGCCCGATCTGGACAGTATGCCCAACCATGGGCCTTTCCTGCGGTAAACCCGTCAAATGCACCTTTGATTACTTTGCGTTTATGGAACAAGCTTTTTTTCATATTTATCTTTCCTGGCAAGGATAATTTGGGAAAATTGTCGTTTCCATTAAAAAATAAAAATGACGATTTTTGTTCGCAACTCACTGATTTTGTGATGCGAAATTTTTAACTCTGCCGGTTGTGTTTTTACGAGGCTGTCATACTTAGTTCGCGCTGAAATTTTCTAAAGGAAAACCTGGTGGCAGCACTTTGACAGGCTTGTAATCAGCTTTGGTGATTGCGCCGGGATCAAATTGGAACATTTCCGCAACTGCGAGATTTTCATTTTTAAAGTGGTCGTCATACGCATGCTGCTCTGGCACGGAAAAGAGTTGGTAGCGATCATATTCTTGCGGGACTGTTGCGGAATTCTTCACAACCTCCTCTTTTATTCTCGCGTATTCCGCAGGATTCTTTGTATTTCTCCCTCGTTGTTGCAACAGGGCCAGGCAACGAGTAGGCAACGATGGGTTCACAATGGATATTTCGTCTTCAGTTCCAGGCTGTAATGTCACTCTGAAATGGTGAAAAAAACGAGCTACCACATCTTTTCCGTAAGGGATTACCAGTACATTTTCCCGGCCGACGACATTGCTCCAGCGCATAATATTCTGCCGGAAATTGAGCCAAGTCAGGTTGCGTGTCGCTAAGGTAAAGAGTGACGCATTATAGCGAACGTTGGTGTCCTTAATCAGCTGGTTGAAGAGTGATAGAATCAGTTCAGATTGTACACGGATAGTGAAGAGTATGAAAACCCGAGAAAAATGAGCGGCAACAAAGTCCTTGAATGCGGGGTTGTCAAAGTAAAACGGGGAAAGCTCCGACGAAAGCAAAATATTGTTAGCCGGACTTCCTGCCATCTCTTGGGTAAGCTTTTCAAGAGCCTGTATGGGAGACATTTCCCCCTGATATGTTCCACACCCCTGGAAGGAGAGGGCAAAGGGATGATGCGAGTGATCAGCCCATTGCAGGGTTTGTGGGTAAAGAATGGACTGGTTGATAAAATCCGCGTTTTGCCTGTGGATTTGTGCTTGAATTGCCGAAGTTCCGGTTTTGGACCATCCTACATGGAGATAGAGCGTATCTTTAATCATTGGTTGTCGATGAAGTGAAAGATGATGGCCTCAGGGAAAATCAAATAGCGGAAAAATAAATCATAAAAACAGTAAGTCTCGAAGTGAGCAATGTCCTTTTCGTGATTTTTACGAAAATGACAAGAGGAAACGGATAATTCACGCCCTGCATTAGTTGAAGGTGTTGAAGCAAGGCTAGATTTCAACGGTAAATCGTGAATTGGGTGAAAAAATATTTTGTCTCGATTTCGTTGATTTATCGTTCAAAAAATCAGTATGTTTTCAACATCCTCCATTTGTAATGCCTTATCGAACTACGCCCCGACCGCAGTAATGATCGTCGAGGGCAACTTGGCGCAGAAATTTGGCTTCGGCTAAGGACTGTTGCTCTATAAACGTCTCGTAAAGTCGTTTGGCAATATGCAGTGAAGGTCGAAATTCTGGATATAATTCTCTTCGAATTTTGCGAGCATCGAGTGCAAAATTCTCAACGCCCTTTTGCAACTCATTCCTCAACTCAGCACAGCGAATTTCTTCATCGGAAAGCTCGCGATAGCATGCAACGGGATTGTTGTGACTATCTAGTTGATACGTGACTACCTGTGCATCATTGGAGCTGAGAAATTTTTCTAATTCAAAGTTGCGTAGGTAAATGGGGGGAGCCGAACAGGCCTGTTCCACACTATCCAAATAGCAACCACGTATGGTCACCCCGTGCTGTTTAGCGACTTTGGTTGATCGCTGATCGGTCATCATATAATAGCCATGAATAGAGTTGGCAAGCAAACTATTCAGATATCCTTGGATTGTTGCACCATAACCCACGTCAACTACCGCCTGGCAGCCTGATTGTTCAAATCCCATGGTCTCGAGATAGCGTTCGAGAGGTATTCGTTCTCTGTGTGCGGATTCAATGATTTCTGCCTCGAGTGTCTGCAGCAAAGGAAGCAGATGGTCAATCTGGTTTTGGTCCACCTCAATTATGCTTTCGCTGTTCAACTGGATCAGATTGTCGATTTCTCGCCAGCGATTTTCGCTCAGTTGAATGCCGAATCGTTCTTGAAGAAAATTCGCCGCCGTATTGCCGTAATAGCTAACTTCAGCAATCTTTTTAATGTCCTCGAGATTAAGAATAGAGGCAACACTGACGGTTCTCCGTGATAAAACCAGATAAAAAGAACATGGTGGTTGACTCAAATTTTCGGCCCACACGTCATAAACTCGCTTTAGCAATTGTCCTTCACGAGAGAGAAAGTATAGGCGTTCAATACCGTCCTTTTGGGCGGTATCAATCAACCATTGGGCAAAACCGACCAGAAGTGGACCGATCAGGCTGTAGCCGATATTGAACGGAGTCGGGTCGACCAGTGAATAGGGGTCTATTTGGGGGTAGCTGGCCTCGGAAAAATTGTGACGAAGGATTAGGCCGAGGGTCAATTCGTCGTGTAAGTCGGCATTAAGCTGGGTTTCCTCAATAAGAGTCCGGAAGCGGGGTAAACCACGCGCAAGCTCGATCGGTTTGAGCAGTTGCAAGGCCACGCCGCCTTTGTCGCAGGGAATTTGGAAATCTGATCGTTCGTTGTCGCCGATCATCAGCATCTCAGCGGGGGTTATGCTGTACCGATTCCAGACGTGGTCATAGAGTGCGCCGGTATCTTTACGCAGTCCGATTTCGTTGGACAAAAAGAACGCCTTCCAACCGTCGAACCCATTTTCTCGCAAGATCTCCTCAATGAGTGTTTGCGGCAGGAACATATCACTCAACAGGATAACCGGTTTGCCGGAAGCCAAGGCTTCCTCAAACAAAGCTAATCCACCGGAACGGGTCACCAGACTGGCTTGTTCCACATCCAGTTCCATCTGTTCGAGTTTGCCGAGGGCCTCACTTGGCAGGCCGGTAAGCTCTCCCAATGCGGTGAAAATTTCTTTCATGCCCACATCTCTGCCAGCCCTTTGGCGGGCCCGCTCCTCCGCGATAGCTCGATTGCGCAAATAGAGTTCGCCGTCTTTTCCGCCGATTCTTGCCGCAACAATGGATTTAGTGGACTCCGGATTGAGTAGCGGACGTACCAGCAGGGTATCGAAGATATCGAATGCGATCAACTTGAAGCCCGGTTGATTCATCTGCTTGGCGATATCTGTCAGGGGTCGATGGAGAAATTGGTCAAAACGCCATGCCGACCAGGAGAGCCGTTGGTAATCCTTGATGATAGCAAGGTGGAAACCTTGGTGCCGAGCGGTTATACCGAGGAGTCTTTCCAGGCAGTGGGCAAAGGTGCCGTCCTTTTGGCCGGCTTCCTCGGGGAAAATATCAAGCGTGATGCCAGCTTCAAACAAGGGGCGCAATGCCTCGCTTCTGGCCCAGAACATGGACCCTGCGGGAAAATCAAAATAACCCTGTGGCACATCGGTAATCCCCAAGCGTTGGCACCATGATGTACCCATGGCCTTGTTGGCGAGCCAGGTGTTGGCGACGCTAGGCACCAGGAAATGGTTTTGGGGAAAAACCAATCCGGAGGGATGTTCTCCTTGCATGAGTGCAAATATCCGTCGAATACGTTCTTCGCTTCCAAGGAGGTTTTGACAGAGATAGTGTCGCCACCCTTTTGTCGCTCCTTTGTTGTAGAGCGATTTTTTTCCGTGCAGATGGGCGATGTAGCTGTAGTCGCGTAAATTCGTGCCAAATGTACAGAACATGGGGGCAATGTCACGTCCTCGATTCGGGACCTGCTTGATGGTGAGTTGCTCAAGGTGAGGTAAATTCAGAAACAGCTGCTGACAATGCTCTTTACCTTCAGTGCTCGCTACAGAGACGAAAAGATCGTAGGCGAATGGCATGTTCAGTAAGTATCGACGAAACTCCTCGGCAAGATCATGGTAGAAAAGGTGTAGATGAATGGCGATACGGCCATCGACATATTTCGCCATCGGCTTTTTGAAAATATTAACCATTTGATACCCATCTTCCTGAAGGGCGATGGCGTGGAAATGGGGATGCCTTCCCTCTGGTCGACCAAAAAGTAAGTAGTGCTCCCATGGGGGCAACCCGCTCTTCTTTACATCTGGGTACTGGCGGCTATACCAGTCAGCGTCGAAGAGAAAGCCGAAATTGGGCATCCTTTTTTCGACTTTGCCAAAGCGAGTGTAATGTTCGCGAGGAGAAATGCCTGATGCCACCACATCCGGATGGCGGGTGAGATACCAGTCGGTGTCGAAAAACGTGGTAAAATTAGGCGCTCTTCCCTCGGATTTACCGATGCGGGCGTAGTGCTCCTGTGGGGTGAGCCCGCTCTTGGCAGCATCAGGGTACTGGTTGAGGTACCAAATTGGATCAAGCTGGTCTGTTACGCTGCACTGAGATTCTTGTGTGATCGCATGGTGAATTTGGGCTAGCTGGTCGATAATTTGCTTGTTTTGCAGGTATAGACCGTTCTCGATAGATCGTAAAGATCGCAACAATTGTACTTGATACGTGTTTCCTGTGAAAATTCGCTGAATGAAAGCAAGAATGGGATTTTTGCGTCTTGTGTAGTCACGGACAATTGATTTTAGTCCTGTAATCGACACATGCCGTCCGCGCCCTTCAACACTCGTGCAAATTTGGGCAATTATATCTGCCTTGGAGGCACCTAATCGGATGTGAGCAAGATAATAACATAGTCCAGCGGGGTCAGGATCCCGGCCTAAAAGAGTTTGGTAAGCGATGTAGACGAACTGCTCGTCGTGATAACTTAATAATTCTTCAATAGTGTGATAAGGTGTCGTATTCACTTCCATAGTAGAATCCATGGGGCTTTATGATTTTTTAGCATAACATCAATATCGATTGAATTAATATTTTTTATTTTTAAAAAAAATAGTTGCATGTATTAAAATAGCGGTAATTTTTTTATAAATTAATGAATTGTTACTTTTTATATAGTTAGAAATTATTTTTCTTGAAATAAAAGGAAATTCAGAGCTGTTATTTTTGCTTGAAAAGTAGTCCATGGAAATTTCTTTGAAGGCACCTCCAATGATTTCTATTTCTTTTATTATTTTTATTGTTATTGTGTAATTCCATTTATTTGTAATTTTCTGTTTATGTGGTTTGTTTGTGTAGTATATTCCAAATTTTTCATTTAAATATGTAATATCTTTTTCGGCTGCAACTGTAACTGCATCGATATTTACTTCTTTTGGAAATGAAAAAAAACTATTTCCATGTATATTGCTTAGCCTATATATTTCATTTGCAAATAATCCAGGTCGTATTTTGTTTGCAAATGAAGCTATTTCTGCGACCTCGTTGCACATTGATTGATTTTTTATTGTTATTTTATTGAATATAGAAAAATTAATTTTTTGATAATGAATTTTTGATATAAAATCAAAGCATAAATTGTTTTTTATATCTTCAAGCTTGAAAATATGTACATTTTTGAAGACAAATTTCAATTTTTCTATAGTTGTAAAATAAAACCCTTTGATTGGAAAATTATTAGAAAGTATCCTTTCTAAGGAGTCTCGTTTCAACCTTTCTTGCAATGAGCTCCTCATGTAGTCAATAGGGTGTCTTACGCAATAATAAACCTCTATATTTATATCAATTGTGAAAATTTTTTCAATATCATTTTTGAATATCGATAGCATTTCACGCGACATTAAAGATATATTTTCTCCAGAAATGATTAGAGTGTTCCACTTAGATTTTTGCTCTACTTCTTTAAGATATTCTATAATAATTTTCCTGTTTTTATCAATTTCAATTTGTTTAGTATTGCGAATATTTTCTGGACAGAATTCACGCTTTAGGTAAGCGTCATATATTAAATTTGAATGATTTATCCTTTTATTTTTATCGAATTCAGCATATATAATATTGTATTCTGCTAAAGGTCCTTTGTTGTAATATAAAAAATGTTGCAAGCTAGTCGTTCCAGTTTTATGAGCACCAACGTGTAGAATAATTCTTTTTTTTGAATTATTAAAATTGTTTAATCTATTTGAATTTGAATTGATATTCAAATTTGTTCTGCTTAGAACTTTTTTTACAGCTTTAGGTTTTTTATTTTGATAAAAAGGGATTATTTTTATTAGATTTTTTGCATTTATAACTACCTGATTTTGTGCATCTTGGATGCTATTGATTAATTTATTTTTATAAATAAAATTTTCTCTTTCTTCTATGTATCTTGAATAGTTTTCCGGTGAAAAATAAATATTTATAATTTCTTTTTCATTGTCAGGGTATCCTAACCCTGTTCTGTTTAGTTTGATTGGAAAATTCAATTCAGGATTTCCTTTGTATAAAGAAGATAGGTACTCAATATTTGAACGATGCATTCGGTGTAGAATGAAAAAATCTTTTAAGTTGTTTATACTGTGGTGTACATGTTGTTGTAAATTTTCATTATTTTGACTTTTGAAAGTCGAGCCATCAGCTAGTAATACTGTTGATGGATTATCATATATTGGAGTATGTAGGCGAATCTTATTGAAAGAATAAGGTAAGCGTATAATAGATTTACCTAATTGATTAACTTTTCCTCTTGTAATTTTTTGTATTGGCGAGAACTCTTTTTCTAGAGAGTCTTCATTAAACCATTCGAAATATATAGATTCAAAATCTTTATTTTTGAATTTATCTAAAAACTCTGTTATTTTTGTACTAAAATTTTTGCTTATCCAGTATTCGTCTATATCTAAAAAAGTGGCGTAGTTAAATTGAATTTCATTTTTAATTGAGTCCATGTAGCAAATGTGCTGTAAATTTTTCCTCGAATTGTCAGGAAGTGTGTCGACCCAGTCAGCTATATGATATACGACATTATGATAATTCTTTTGTATTTTATCTAATATTTCGATACTATTATCACTAGTGCGATTTATGTATATTTCAATTTTACTAAAACCAAAATAAAGATGATGAAATATCCAATCTGATAAATATGGAGCTTCATCTTTTGCTATAGAAACCAATTTTACTTTATTGAGAGACATAAGGATTCGTCCGTAGAATTTGTGGGTAGCTCCTTGGCAAAAAAAAGCCCTGTTACCGGAGCCCCTCCGGAGGTGAGGGGGTGGCACCTGCGGGAGCATCCGACAGTTATGGGATTTAAATGCTCACCACTATACAAAGGTTTTGCACCACCCGTGCTGCCGTCTGCTGGGAGTATTTCGCAAACAGTTTGCCACAAGCATCGGATGCACCCGTCACCTGCCGCCCCGTCACCCTTGCCACTTTTAGGATGAGCGTGGAGGCTCGGCTTTGTCAAGGCAGGGCACGCAACGCACACCCGCAGGGCTTGGCCTTGATAGAGTCGGGGCTCCACGCTATTGCCAATGTCCTGTTGTGGGGTTTGCAGAAAAAGCATCCTGTCTTACCTTGCCGGGGAAAGTTTCTTCCAAAAACTCCT
>JAQUEZ010000050.1 GCA_028684915.1 Desulfobulbus sp. | reverse complement strand
AAAGCCCTTGTAGAACTGTAATTTAGAGGGGTTGCGAGTCATTTTTTTTCTTTGACAAAGATTTCTTTTTTTATTTTAGTTCCGAGGTTGTCAAAAGAAGCCGCGTCGGGAATGAGAGCCTGATTGTCCTGGCAATGGTTAAAACTCTGGGAGGGAAGAATGAATAAAAAGGAACTGGTAGACTCCATGGCGGAAGCGGCAGACATCAGTAAGGCCGCAGCTGAAAAGGCGTTGAACGGAATGCTTATGGCTGTGACTGCTGCACTGGCCAAAGGTGAGAAAGTTACCTTGGTCGGTTTCGGTACATTTTCCACTGTCAAACGCACCGAGCGGAAAGCGAAAAATCCCCGTACCGGTGAATTGATCGAAATACCCGCCAAAACAATTGCCAAGTTCAAGCCGGGCAGTAAGCTCACTGACGCAGTCAACTAAGCAAAATAAGGCTTTATTGCTTTTTCAGCTGGCCATTAGGCCAGCTGCTTTTTTTCCCAAAAAGCATCCGCATGATGAGGGCGAAATCCTTCTACAGAGCATTCTTTTCGATGTTGGATGTGGTAAACTGAACAACATCGTGAAAAGGGCTAGACACAAAGGGCAAACCATGATAAATGGGTAGCGCATTTGATTGAGCAGCATCGCAACGGCTTTAAAACACACGGTTCGGGAAGTGGCTCAGCCTGGTAGAGCACAGCGTTCGGGACGCTGGGGTCGGAGGTTCGAATCCTCTCTTCCCGACCAACGACAATTCAAGGGTTTCAAGCAGTTATGCTTGAAACCCTTTTTTGTTTTTGTGGGTAATTCTACTCAGTCACATTATGCAAAGCAACTTAACAAGTTGAAATAATGCATTATATTGTGCATGGTGGACCATTGCTGTTAAATTTTTTTTATGCGAGATCATGATGAGCCACAGACCGTATTCGGAAAACCCAAAATAAGAACAAAAATGTCATACGCCAACGACCACTTGAGGCGGTGGCGGATTCGTTTTGCGCTTTTCATTCGCGTTACCAACATTTGTTTGTCACCAAGACGTGTTCTGTTATCGAGCAGTCATTGAGTTACCTGAGTGGACTCATGCAGGCTGCTCGTAAAAATGTCGAACGGATGACCGAGATGACCGAAGTCGTGCCGGAAACGCAGTATCAATCATTGCAGCATTTCACGACATATTCTCCCTGGGATTACCGCCCCGTAATGGATCAGGTGGCCTTGGACGCCGATCGTCTTTTAGGGGGGCCCCCTGACAGCGGCCTCATTCTCGACGAAAGCTCCATACCCAAAAAAGGGAAAAAATCTGTCGGCGTTGCCCGCCAATGGTGCGGCCGTCTCGGCAAGGTCGATAATTGCCAGACCGGTGTGTATGCCTCGCTGGTTCAGGGAGCGTCGGCAACGATTATCGACTGCCGATTGTATCTGCCGAAAGAGTGGACAGATGACCGTAATCGTTGCAAAGCTGCCGGTGTTCCAGAAGGCGTCACCTTCAACACCAAATCGCAACTGGCCCTTGCTATCGTTCCCCATACCAGGTCAATAGGCGTACGATATGCCTGGGTCGGTATTGACGGCGGGTACGGCAAGGAACCACTCTTCAACGGCGTTCAGGTGTCTGCCGAGAGTGTGCAGGTTGCTTATCTTGCTGCGCTCAATGGATTATTTGTCAAGGTCGCCTCAACCAACGAATTGCTCGCTGCGCTCTGACCTTTTTCTCCAGGAGGAGAAGAGGCTTGTCCGCTTCCTTTGTCCTCAGCGATGTGAATGAGTCAGCTCTGGTAAGCTGTGGGCCTTGACCTGTTGATAGATATCTCCCCATCGGATCCAGACAGGACACCTTTTTCCCCACCAGTTGGGTTACCTTGGGGGGGAAGTTAGGATTCTTGCGTCTACGTGAAGAAGGCTTTGTGGTTTTTATCGGGCTGTATATTCGATTTTAATATCACTTTCGAATTGCTATTTTCGAGAGTTCTTTGGTCCCACGGCCTCAACCGCCGTTATGGAGCGATTCTGCCCCACCCCGTGTACTTCTTCCTCCTTGGCGGGCACTAAAAAAGCAGGTGCCTGCAAAGAAATACGCATTCGACCTCTTAGGAGGCAAAGGCTCATCATGCATCCCATTTTTTGTCACCATTTTTGGTTGAAAATTGGAGTGCCCTGTGTCGTGGAAAAATCACCTTGGAATAGGGCTTTGTGAAATTATTTTCTCTGGCCAATTAATCAGTTGACGGGTCTTCTCCTTCCATATAGATAGTGTCCTTCATTTGCTGGTCAATCTTCCTGGTGTCGTCCTTTGGGAAAGGTGATTTTTAAAAAATAATCCAGAGATGCTTTAGGTGAAATTTCTCTTGATAACAGTAAGTTGTCAAGCAATCTTACACCGCACATTTCCGGCGCATTCTCATGGAATCATTGATGCGGCATCTCGCCCGGTAAGTGTGTTCTGTGCCATCAGGGAAACCGGGAATGGAGGACTTCTTGAGCCACGCCGACTCATTGGACCGTAAGCACCCACCACGAGCAATTCCCCCTCCTCTCGCGAGATCGAGAGTGACTATGCCCGTTTTTTCATTCTGAAGGCGCCTTCAATACTACTTTAATAACCGTCAGGATTTTGGTGAATATCTACCTATTATTCTCTTGTTTTTAGTTTGAATCCTGTGTGTTTTTTTAGCACCACCTTTTACAAATGTGATGGAATTTGTACGAGTCCATCAATCATAAGTAATTCACTATGCCGCAATATAAGAATTTTTTTATTGAGTTTCTCAAGCTGTCAAAGCTGTTTTGGTGTTCGGGTCGTAAAAGCAAAATTCGCACCGCAACGTACCTGTTTGCCCTACTCACCGTAATGCAGATGGTTGTTGCGGTGTTGATGACCCAGTGGAGCGCAGGACTCTTTAACTCCCTGGAACGACATTCGATGAAAGGGTTCCTGATTCAGGTAGCCCTGCTGTCGCTTTTGTTTATTGCCGATATGTCGCTGACAGGCTCGCATTTGGAAGTGAAAAGAAATCTGCAGATGCTGTGGCGCACCTGGTTGACCGACTATGTGTTCTCCCGCTGGATGGCCAGCGGCCGACACTACCTGGTCAATAATTTGAAAGGAGAACACGACAATCCGGATGGTCGAATCGCCGAAGACTGTCGTGTTGCGACTGAATCAGCGGTGATATTAGCCCATACCCTGTTTTACAGCGTTCTCTTATTGCTCAGTTTTGCAAAGGTTTTATGGGGCAAATCAGGCGTAATCACCCTTGATCTTGGCTTTGCCCAAATTCCAGTGTACGGCTATCTTATTTGGGTCGCTGTCCTTTACACCGCTCTGGCATCCTTAATCGGTTGGTGGGTGGGAAAACCACTCACCAATGCAACCAATATCCGTCAGTCAGCCGAGGCTAAATTCAGATCCGGATTAGTGGAAGCACAGGATAACAGTCAGGCGATCGCCCTGATTCATGCAGAACAGAGCGAACGGCACCGTTTTCGCCAGTTGTTTTGTCAAATTCGCAAAGTATGGAATGCGCAGACAAAAGCCTGGCGAAATATCGTCATGTTCGGCAACGGCTATGCAACGCTTTCCATGGTTTTTCCAACCCTGGTCGTGGCGCCCAGGTATATCCTTGGTCAAATCACGCTTGGGGACTTGATGCAGTCGGTGCAGTCGTTTCAGCATATGACGGGCGCCTTGTCGTGGCCGGTCAACAATTTGGGCAATATTGCAGAATGGCGAGCTTCGGTTGAACGGGTGCTCAGCCTGCTCGGCTCCCTGGAAAGGGTTGATAATGAATTGGGCCAGAATCATTGGATTCAGTTGAAACACTCGGATCAGCCCGTATTGGCCTTTCGCAAGCTTGCACTTGCGGAGCACGATGGGACCCCCCTGGTTGAGGGCGTAACCATGGAAGTTCATGCGGGTGATCATGTGCTCGTTTCCGGGAATCTTTACAATGGGGCCAAACTTTTCCGTGCCATTGCCGGAATAAGTCCCTGGGGTGACGGTATGATTGAACTGCCAGGCACCGGGCGGATGTTTTTTATGCCGCCACGGCCCCATTTACCCAGCGGAACATTGATTGAGGCTATCTGTTATCCAAACCAGCGACGCAGGTTTCCCCGTGAGCAGATTGAAGAGGCTCTGCGTTTGGTGGATTTGGAAGAACTGATCCTTCAATTAGATTATGAAAATAATTGGACCCAAGCACTGACCCGCGGCGAGCAACAGCGTTTGGGCATGGTGCGCCTCTTGATCAACCATCCTTCGTGGATATTTATTCAAGAGTCCTTTGATTCCCTGGATACCAAGGAAGAAGAGCGGATGGTTCGCTTGGTGGCCGAACAGTTACCGCACGCCGCGATGCTGATCATTTCCAATATGCCCAATGGGGCTGATTTCTTTTCGCGTCGATTGACCTTGTGATTTGTTGAAATTGCAGATTTTTTTAATGTGTTGAATCACTAATGGCCCGTTTAGAAATGAACCGGGCAGCAACCAATATGGAGTGTCTTATGGCAACGCGATCATCCATTCCCGAAAAACACCGTTTAGTTATCCGCAATGCCCGACCCCTGGATGCCGAGTCAATCAGCGCCTTGACTCATCGGGTTTATGATAAGGATATGCCCAATTATACCTCTGAAATGATCCAGTCCCAGATTCGTCATTTTCCTGAGGGGCAGTGGGTGGCCACGGTCAACGAAGTGATTGTTGGCTACAGTGCAAGTTTTCGCATAGCTGAAAAATTTGCCTTAAAGCCGCATACTTGGGAAGGAATCACCGGTGGTGGCTATGCAGCGCGCCACGATGAGAACGGTGACTGGCTTTATGGGATGGATGTATGCGTTGACCCCGCCTATCGTGGGTATAAGATCGGTCAGCGGTTTTACGACAAACGCAAACGATTTGTTCGTAAAAACGAGATCAAGGGTATTGTTTTCGGCGGCAGGCTACCTGGCCTGCGCAAGCGGATCAAAGAGGTCAAAAGTGCGGAAAACTATGTTGAACTCGCCAAAGCCGGGCGTATTCGTGATTACGTACTCAACTTTCAGCTGCGCAACGGCTTTGAAATCATCGGTTTGCTGCCCGATTACATCCCAGACGATGTGGATTCCATGGGATGGGGGTCCCACCTTACTTGGCGAAATCCGGTCATGGCACCGGACGGCAGTGCCAAGCCTAAATGGACTGGGGAACGTGGACGGCTTCCGGCCACCGTTCGCGTGGCGGCGGTGCAGTACGAACAGCGGCGGGTGGGCAGCTTTGCCGAGTTTATGGGTATCGTTGAGTACTTCGTGGATGTCTGTGCGGGGTATAAGGCTGATTTTGTCCTTTTCCCGGAAATGTTTACCCTGCAGTTGCTCTCCATGCAGGAGCAGAGTCTGAGTCCGGCAGATGCCATTGAAGAGATTACCAGGCAGACGCCTGAATTTGTGCAGGCAATGCGGGAATTGGCGCTTCGGTACAACATCAACATTATCGGCGGCTCACATCCCACCCGTAAAGAGGATGGCCGTATCCTCAATATTGCCTATATTTTTCTGCGTGACGGACAGGTGCATGAACAACCCAAGATCCACCCCACGGCAAACGAGGAAACCTGGTGGAATGTTGAAGGTGGTGATTTGCTCCGGCCCATTGAAACGGATTGCGGCCCGATTGGGGTGCTGATCTGCTATGATTCCGAGTTTCCCGAACTGGCGCGTCGTCTCACCGATCTGGGCGCGAAAATGCTCTTTGTGCCCTTCTGCACCGATGAGCGGGCAGGGTATCAGCGGGTTCGGTACTGCTGCCAGGCTCGTGCCGTGGAGAACCAGTTATATGTGATTATGGCAGGTAATGTCGGTAATCTACCGCGGGTGAAAAATATGCATATCCAGTATGCACAGAGCTGCATTCTTACCCCCTGCGATTTCCCCTTTGCCCGCGACGGTATTGCCGCCGATTCTAACCCCAACACGGAAACCGTATTGCTGGCTGACCTTAGTATCACCAATCTGCAGATGGCCCGGGCCAACGGTACGGTGCAGAACCTGAAGGATCGTCGCCACGATCTTTATTCGATGAAGTGGATGGGGCGATAAGCTTAAAATAGGGGAGAGGTCCCTTTGCCAATATAGTAGGCGCCGGAAGCCCCCCCAAAAAAAAATGCAGCCCGACGTCGAAATACACCGGGCTGCATCTAGAGGGTGGCGGGTGTTTGCTGCAAGGGGGCAGCTCTTTACGGTACTGCGGTAATTTTTACCTGCTTTACCTCGCCAGCCAGCTGGGCTTTACGCGGCATGGTGATTGAGAGTATCCCGTTGTTGAAGGAGGCATGGATACTGTCCTGATCGACATCTTCCGGCAGGGAGAGGACGCGTTGAAATGATCCGTAACTGCGTTCGATCCTGTAGTAATTTTTATTCTTGTCCTCTTTTTCCAGCTTCTTTTCCCCCTTGATGGTCATGGTGTTGTTGTGGATGTCAATCGAGATATCCTTTTCGATCACGCCGGGTATCTCTACGGTAAGTAGGTATTGTGTGTCTGCGGCGCTCAAATCGATTTTGGGTTTAAGCAGGGCGTTGTCGGCAAACTCGGCAACGGCGCCGAAACCGCCCATCTGGGGAAAACCCCGACCGCGGAAAAACTGATCGAAGAGATGGTCGATGTCACGGTGGATCTGGAGCATGGGGTCGTGGGGGTGACCTGCATATAACGGTCTTTTGTCTCCATGTTTGACCGGAACGGAATGATCGATTTCCTCTTCGTTTTTAAACCAGTTCCACGGAGCCAGTTGTTTCAGATCCATAGTCATTCTCCTTGCTCGTCTCTTTAGGTGGTTGATCAGGTTGTGTTTCAAGCCGCCTTGATTTCGATCTGGCGCGGTTTGGCTGCATCGGATTTAGGTAGGTGCAGGCAGAGCAGACCGTCTTTGATCTCCGCGCTGACCTCGTTGGTGTCGATACTCTGCGGCACCGAAAAATTTCTGCGATATTCAACCTCGCCAAATTCACGCCAAATGGAGGATCCAATGGTCACCATTCGTCGGGTGCCTGAAAGGGTCAGTTTGCCGTTGTCGATGTGAATGTCAACGTCCTCTTTGCCCACACCGGGCATGTTCGCATGGAGGAGGATTTCGTGCTCGTTTTCAAAAATATCTACCTCAGGGGCAATCACCGGCAGTTGTTTTTCGGGGGAAGGAAATTGATCTTTGCTCGTGGTCAATTCACTGTTTTCGCTCATAATGTCCTCCTTGGGTTATGGGCATTAGATCCTATCACTGAATAGTAATCTGTCGTGGTTTGGCGCTTGCTGCCTTCGGTAAAACCAGTTTGAGCAGACCGTCCTTAAGGGTGGCCTCAACCTGGGCGGCCTCCACATCATAGGGTAGGGTGAAGCTGCGGGAAAAGGTGCCGCCACCACGTTCGCTTCTATGTTTTTTAAAGCCTTCTGGAGTAACCGTCTTGCGCGAGCCGGTGATTTGCAGATAGTTACCTTGGATGTTAATCTGCAGGTCTTCTTTACTCACGCCTGGTACCTCAGCGACGATCTCAAGATTTTCGCCCATATCACTTAAGTTGGTACGTGGGTAGGCTTCGGTGCCAATCCAGGCGGATCCAGGATGATAGGCTCGGTCGAATTCATTGAACATGGTGTTCATCCGATTGCGGAAAAGGTCCATGGCGCCAAGAAATTGGTGGACGTCATTTAAGCGTGTGAACATGTCATTTCCTCCTCTGTGTTGGTTGGCTCATATGTTTTAACTTACTTAATTGGTGTTGTTTACTGTGGTTCAAAAAATAAACATGACCAGAGCGCAGTCAATGGTTTGTATGATTTTTTCGCTTACATTACTTTAAGTGAATTTTTGATAAAAGTAATGTTTATCGTTTAAGGTACACTCTTAGGATCGTCAGTTACGTTCGGAGCTTCGTGACATGCTGTATTTGCGATACGTAACTTCTCGGATGTTGATTTTTGATGGCGCCTGAAAAAACACTACTTCTTGAATATTTATGTTTTTACTTAGCCATCTCTTTGAGTGTAATGGGATTTTTACGAGACCATCAAATTTAGGAGACCGTATGAAAACAGAGGAGCAGTCCGAGGGATGGGAAGGAAAATTGTCGACGGAACTGTCCGCCGATATACTGAGGGGCCGGCAATCGGTGCGAGCCACCTTTCGTTTACCCTCTCAGGCAATTTCTTTGCTGAGTATCGCAGCCAACCAGCTCGGTTTGAAGCAAAAATCATTGTTTGATCAATTAGTGGAGGACCGAGAGGTCCTGGAGAAACTGGCGCAGATGGCCGACCAGTACCAAACAATGGATTCGCAGCGGCAACAGAAGACGTATGTTGTCAGTCGAAGCGCCTTGTTATCACTTGAATATGTGGCCAAAACTTGTGGCCTGCCCCGGGATTTACTGGTGGAGCTTTCCATTCAGCGCCTGGTGCCTATTTTGAGCTTTGAGAGGGAAAAACAACAAAAAAGAAGGCTGATATTTTCCAACCTTGAGCAATTATGTCAGCACGCTGATCAGTTGCGCTGGGAAACAGTAAAGGCGTTGGGGCAAGATGATCTGGCGACCCAACTTGTGGCGGCACTTCAATCTCATTGTCAACGGACAGTCGATGAGCTTCTAGAATTGATTGAGCAGGGGAAAGCGCTTGACCGGTATCAGTAAGTAATTCTCTGATAAACGGGTGTAATTCGGCAAAATTATACTAAAAATAGGCCAGGGCTTTGCCCTGTTTCTCCCTACGTTGTGGTTCCGTTCTTTATCCCGTTCGCCCCGTGGTCAAAACAATGTGCTCATGTAACTCTTTGTTATCGCATTAACTTTTCCTTATAAAAAATTTTGATCAAATTGTTTGACAGGTGAGAATAATTTTGTCATAATAAATATCGAGAATTTATTCTCTAATATTTTTTTTACCGGAGTGGTCAGGGTGTCTGGTAATAAGTATCTTCTTCTTGAATAGCGGTTTAAGGTGGAAAAGTATGGACAAAAGTACAGTGAAGGTTATCCGGAATATTCTCAAAGGCGCCCCGGAGCCGACACTGCGACGTTTGCCGTTGTACTACCGATTGCTGAAACAGTTGCGTGAAACCGGTCGTACCGGCATTTCCTGCACCTTGATAGGCACGGAACTCAAACTCGACGCCACCCAGGTTCGTAAGGACATCGAGATGACCGGAACCGTGGGGCGGCCAAAGGTTGGATACGAAATCAATGAGCTGATCTACGCCATTGAACGGTTTCTTGGGTGGGATATCGCCACGGAAGCCTTTCTGGTTGGGGCCGGGAACCTGGGGGAAGCATTAATGGGCTATCCTGGTTTTTCCGATTGCGGTCTCCGTATTGTGGCTGCTTTTGATGTAGATCCCAATAAGTGCCACCGGGTGATCCATGGCAAGCATGTTCGGCATATCAGTAAATTGACCGGATTGATGCGCAGGATGCGTATCCGCCTCGGCATTATTACCGTGCCAGCCTCCGATGCTCAGCAGGCTGCGGATTTGTTGGTTGAAGGGGGGGCAATGGCGATCTGGAATTTCGCTCCGGCAAAGATCCATGTGCCGGAACCTGTCATTGTGACCAATGAAGATTTGTACTGCTCTCTAGCGGTTCTGTCCCAAAAAATGACGAGAAAGCTGGCTGAGTCCCGTTCCAAAGGAGTACTCAAATCATGACCACAGTTAAGCAGGCTGTCATGCCGCAAACGCCTGCGCGTCGATTTGACAAAGTGTGCGCCATACTTGAGCAGAACGACAAACAACCGCAACGACTGATTCCCATCCTCCAGGCCGTTCAGGAAGCATATCGTTACCTGCCCGAAGATGTACTCACCTTTGTTGCCGACGGCCTCAATATACCGCCAGCCCGTGTTTTCGGCGTAGCCACCTTCTACTCCCACTTTGCCCTTGAGCCCAAAGGGAAATTTCTCATCCGTCTTTGTGACGGTACCGCCTGCCATGTAAAACGTTCTCTTCCCATTCTTGAGGCCATCTATAAACGTCTTGGGCTTTCAAGTAAGCGAAAGACCACTGAAGATATGATGTTTACCGTAGAGACCGTGGCCTGTCTTGGGGCCTGCGGTCTGGCTCCGGTTGTGGTTATCAACGAGGAAATTCACGGACAGATGACTCCCGCAGCAGTTGTGCAAATGATCGATGAGATCGAAGCCCGGGAGAGACAGTCATGAGCATGCCCTATAACGCCACCCATCCCGACCCGCTTATGGGGGCCCAGCGGCGTGTTGTGCTTTGTGCCGGTACCGGTTGTATTGCCAACGGCGCAATGAAAGTCTTTGCCGCTTTCCAAAAGCGGATGCAGGAGAGGGCGCTACCCTTTACCCTCGAACTGCGTGAAGAGGACGACAACCATGAGAAAACCGCCTTTACCCGCAGCGGCTGTCAGGGCTTTTGCCAGAGGGGTCCACTGGTTACGATTCTGCCGGAAAATATCCTCTACACCCAGGTGAAACCAGGCGATGTCGACGAGATCATCGAAACCAGCCTGGTCTGCGGTGGCATTGTCGAGCGGCTGCTCTATACCGAACCCGGTAATGGACATGCCTGCAAAGGGGCCGACGAGATTCCCTTTTACACCCGTCAGCAACGTTTCGTTCTTGGTGAATGCGGCATCATCGATCCAGAAAATTTGGACGAGTATCTTTGCATCGGTGGCTATGCAGCGGCCCAAAACGCCTTTCTCCATCTGGCGCCCGAAGAAATCTGTGCCGAGATTGCCGAATCCGGTCTTCGCGGCCGGGGGGGCGGTGGTTATCCCACCGGCGTTAAATGGGAAACAGCGCGTAAGCAGGTCAGCGATAAGAAGTATGTCATCTGCAATGCCGATGAGGGAGATCCCGGCGCTTTCATGAACCGCAGTGTCATGGAAGGCAATCCCCACTCGGTTATCGAAGGATTGATGATCGCGGCCCGTGCCATAGGTGCCGATGAGACCCTGGTCTATGTTCGCGCCGAATACCCTTTGGCTGTTGAGCGCATGCGGCGGGCGGTTAACGATGCGGAAGAACGCGGTATTCTCGGTGAGGATGTCTTCGGCTCGGGCACCAACCTCCGGTGTTCCATTATGGAAGGGGCGGGTGCTTTTGTCTGCGGCGAGGAAACCGCGATGATTGCCTCCATTGAGGGCCAGCGAGGCATGCCCCGACCCAAGCCGCCGTTTCCTGCCCAGAGCGGACTCTGGGGCAAACCGACCATCATCAACAACGTCGAAACCTTGGCTCATGCGGTCCGCATAGTCCGTGAGGGTGCCTCCCGCTTCCGCGAACTGGGGACTCCCAATTCACCCGGCACCAAAACCTTTGCCTTGACCGGCCATGTGGCCAACACCGGCCTGATCGAAGTGCCTTTCGGCACCACCCTGCGCGAAATCGTCTACAATATCGGCGGCGGGGTGACCAAAGCCGATGGCACCATTGACCCGGCGGGGTTCAAGGCGGTGCAGATCGGTGGCCCGTCCGGCGGCTGTCTCACTCCGGATCATCTTGAGCTGTCCATGGATTTTGATTCCCTGCGCTCCGTGGGCGCCATGGTCGGCAGCGGCGGTCTGGTAGTGATGAATCGGGACACCTGTATGGTTTCGGTAGCCCGGTTTTTCATGGAATTTGCCCAGCGCGAGAGTTGCGGCAAGTGCGTCCTCTGTCGTGAGGGCACCCGCCAGATGCTGGCGATGATGGATGACATCATCGAAGGACGTGCCGATGAGAACACTATCCCGCTCTTGAAAGAGCTCGCTCTGGCGGTGCAGAAGGGATCTCTCTGTGGTCTGGGGAAAACCGCTCCCAATCCGGTGCTTTCCACCCTCCATTACTTTGCCGACGAATACACATCCCATGTACGCGACAAGATCTGTCCGGCCGGTGAGTGCAAGGCCCTGCTCAAGCCCTGGATCAATGCCGAGAAGTGCAAGGGTTGCGGGTTCTGCGCCAAGAAGTGTCCGGTGAGCGCAATCAGCGGCGAGAAGAAACAACCGCATGTGATTGATCAGGACAAGTGCATCAAATGTGGTGTTTGCGCTCAGTCGTGCAAATTCGACGCTGTCGAGGGATTCTAAGGAGGCTGTTATGATTAAGAGTAAAACTGCCACCATGACCATCGACGGTCGTAAGATCGCCATCGAGGGGGAAACAAATCTATTGGAGCTGGTGCGCAAGGCCGGTATCGATCTGCCCACCTTTTGCTATCACTCCGATTTGAGTGTGTATGGTGCTTGCCGTCTCTGTTTAGTGGATGTTGAAGGCCATGGTATCCTCGGCGCCTGTTCCACTGCGCCCGAGGCGGGCATGGTCATTCGTACCAATACTCAGGAATTACGTGAGATTCGTAAAATTTCCATTGAGTTGATCCTGGCCAACCACGACCGCGAGTGCACGAGCTGCGTGCGCAGCGGTTCCTGCCAACTGCAGGATATCGCCCGTCGTCTTGGTATCGATAAGATCCGCTATCGTTCGATCTATGAGCCTAAGCCGGTGGACACTTCCAGCCCGGCTCTGATCCGTGATCCCAACAAATGCGTGCTTTGCGGCGACTGTGTCCGTTTTTGCGATGAGATCCAATCCATCGGCGCGATCGATTTTGCCTACCGCGGCCACAAGGTTGCCGTGTTGCCGGCCTTTGGCCATGATCTGGCCTCGACTGAATGCGTCAACTGCGGGCAGTGTGCCGCTGTTTGTCCTACCGGGGCACTGGCTCCAGCTTCGGAGATCGAGCAGGTCTGGCAGGCAATCAATGACCCTAAGAAGGTGGTTGTTGCCCAGATCGCGCCTGCGGTGCGGGTGGCCATCGGTGAGCAGTTCGGCCTTGAATACGGGCTGAGTACCACTGGCCAGGTTGTGGCGGCCATGAAGTGCATGGGCTTTGATACGGTCTATGACACCAGCTTCACTGCCGATCTTACCGTGGTCGAAGAGGCCAATGAGTTTATCAGTCGTAAGACCAATGGCGAGCGCTTGCCCCTGTTCACCAGCTGCTGTCCGGGTTGGGTCAAGTTTGCCGAGCAGTACTTCCCGCAGCTTCTGGGGAATCTGAGTACCTGCCGCTCTCCCCAGCAGATAATGGGGGCCATGGTTAAACACACCCTGCCGACTCAATTGGGGCGCGATCGCGAGGATGTGGTCATGGTGGCGATCATGCCCTGTACGGCCAAAAAGTTTGAAGCCCGTCGTCCGGAATTTCAAAATTGCGGTTCCCCGGATGTGGACTATGTGCTCACCACCCAGGAACTGGCGCGGATGATCGAGCAGTCGGGGCTGAGCCTAGACAAGCTCCATCCTACCAGTTTTGACATGCCCATGGGCTTCAAGACCGGGGCCGGTATAATTTTTGGTAACAGCGGCGGCGTGACCGAGGCGGTACTGCGCTATGCGGTGGGTAAGATCACCGGACACAATCCGGTGGACCCCGAGTTTGAGGAGGTCCGTGGCGAGCAGGCCCTGCGTATCATCCGCACCGAGGTCGGCGGCATGGAATTGCGATTGGCCATTGTTCATGGTCTGGCCAAGGCGCGCGAGGTGATGAATCAGATTCTCGACGGCTCGCTGATCGTTGATCTGGTCGAGGTCATGGCTTGCCCCGGTGGTTGTATCGGTGGTGCCGGGCAGCCGGTGAGCCGTGATATTGCTCTGCGACGGAAAAAGCGGGCTGAGGCGATTTACAATACCGATCGTCTGCTTGATCTCCACTGTTCCCAGGAAAACCATTTTGTCCATGAGTGCTATCAGAAGTACCTGGGCGAACCCGGTAGCCGCGAGGCCCATCGTCTGCTCCACACCCACTACCACCACCGTCGTCGGTCCAGTGCCGAGGAGGTGGCCATTTCCAAGGCGGTTGAGGCGGGCTCGGGTTTGCTGGCAGTGCGGGTCTGTGCCGGAACCGGTTGTTTTCTGCGCAGTTCCCAGTCCATTATCCAGGGGCTGATGAAGTATGTCGAGGCCAATGATCTGGAGAACAAGGTCCTGGTGCAGGCATCGTTTTGTTTTGAAAAGTGTGGGGATGGCCCCAATGTGGCCGTGGGCGACAACATTATTTCCCATGCCACCCTGGAAAAGGTCGTTGAGGCAATACACGCCGAGTTGGCCCCGACAACACAAGCATAACTGATGGCGTCGGAAAAACTTCGATCTCCTGGTCGTAGCGTTTTTACCGAACCATCTTCTAAAGAGTGATGGAGTTTTTCCGAGTCCATCCTAACTATAATCCGCGTTGTATTTGCGGTTTCTATAAAGGAGCTTCCGTGGCATGGCGGTTTTCGCGACAGGCTGTCATGTCGCGGGAGTTACCCTTATACGTTGCAAAATTGGGCTTAACGGGAAATCTTTTCTCAAATCAGGCCCTTTCGATAAACAAAAAAAGTTTTTACGAGGTTCGACAACGCGCTCTACTCCTACTGCGGGGGCTCCGGTATGGGCTGATTACCGGAGTCCTGTCGAATTCTCCCACCAGGCGATCCTTTTTTGGGGCCCCTTTCGTTCAACCCCGTTCTTGATCCGGTATGGTGCAGAATCGAAATGAAACCGATTCCATCGGCTCCCTGACAATTCCCGGCAATCCCTTGTGGGGTATTCATACCCACCGGGCTCTGGAGAATTTCCCCCTTTCCGGTTGTCCTCTTCATCCCATGCTTGTCCGTGCTTTCGGGCTGGTGAAACTGGCCTCTGCCCAGACCAATCAACGCTTAGGTGCTTGGCAAAAGGATCCGGATAAAGTTGGGGCTATTTTGGCCGCCTGTCGGCAGATGGCCGATGGCGATCTTTCGCATTCAGTGGTGGTCGACAGCCTGCAGGGCGGGGCCGGAACCAGTGCCAATATGAATGTCAACGAGGTGTTGGCCAATAGGGCCCTGGAGTTACTTGGCCTGGAGCGAGGGGCCTACGACCGGATCAGTCCTCTGGATGATTTAAACCGTCATCAGTCGACCAACGATGTCTTTCCCACGGCTCTGCGGGTGGCGGCGTTACGGCTGCTTGGTGAATTGGAACAGCAGGTGTTGGCTCTGCAAGAGGCCTTCCAGGGCCAGGAGCGGCGTTGGGCCCATGTGGTTAAGGTGGCCCGGACCGAATTGCAGGATGCGGTTTTGATTACCGTGGGCAGGAGCTTTGGTGCCTATGCCGAGGCAATCAACCGAGACCGCTGGCGTATTTCCAAATGCGCTGAACGTTTGCGGGTGGTCAACCTTGGTGGCACCGCCGTGGGCACAGGAATGGCCGCGCCCAGGCGATACATCTTTGAGGTGGTGGAGCGGCTGCGTGAGCTTTCCGGCTTAAACCTGGCGCGGGCGGAAAACCTGGTCGATGCCACCCAGAACGTTGATGTGTTTGTCGAGGTCTCCGGAATCCTCAAGGCCCATGCCACCAGCCTGCTGAAAATATGCGGTGATCTTCGCCTGCTCAGTTCCGGGCCGGCTGCAGGGCTGGCTGAGATCATTCTCCCCAAACGGCAGGCCGGATCTTCGATTATGCCGGGGAAAATCAACCCGGTTATCCCCGAGGCGGTGAGCCAGGTGGCCATGCTGGTCATTGGCAACGATTGTGCCCTGACTCTGGCCTGCGCTTCGGGCAACCTGGAGTTGAATCCCTTTTTGCCACTGGTCGCCCACACCCTGCTTGAAAATATCGATTTACTCAGTCGTGCCGATGATATCCTCTGTCGGCACTGCATAAGCGGCATTGAGGTAGACGAACTGAGCTGTGCCCGGCAGGTGGAAAATTCCACGGCCAGCGCCACTGCGCTCCTGCCTGCCATGGGCTACGAACAGGCGGCAAAGATCGCTGTTCAGGCGGTGCAAACCGGCAGATCCGTGCGTGAACTGGCCCTGGAGGGCGGTATGCGTGGGGAGCAGTTTGATCAGTTGACCAGTGCCACTGCGGTCTGTCGTTTAGGTTTTGTCCCCCCTGTTCAGGAAAAAGAAACAAAAGAAGACTAGAATGTCGAAGCAAACCGCTCCCAAGGGCATGCGCCTGCATATCGGATTGTTTGGCCGCAGAAATGTGGGCAAATCCAGTCTGCTCAACGCCATTACTCGGCAACAGGTGGCCCTTGTCTCCAGTATCGCCGGCACCACTACCGATCCGGTGGAAAAGCCGATGGAACTGCTGCCACTCGGGCCGGTGTTGTTCATCGACACGGCCGGTTTGGATGATATTGGAGCTTTGGGCGAAATGCGCATTGCCCGTACCCGGGCCGTCTTTGAGCGCACCGACCTGGCGGTCCTGGTGAGTGCAGATGGCCAGTGGGGCCCATTTGAACAAGAGCTGCTTGAGGCCCTCACTCGCCGTGCAATCCCGGTGGTGGTGGTGATGAACAAAGCCGATCTGGCCAGAGCAGACGGGGTGCTGGTGGCAAATCTGAGCGCCAGAAATATTCCCCTGGTACACACCTCGGCACTGAGCGGCCAAGGCATTTCAGCGCTTAAACAGCAACTGATCAAACAGACGCCAGCGGATTTCATCGCCAATACCGCTATTGTCTCCGATCTGGTCGGTCCGGGGGAAACTGCGGTACTGGTCGTGCCGATTGATAAGGAGGCCCCTAAGGGCCGCTTGATCCTGCCGCAGGTACAGACCATTCGTGATCTGCTGGATGGCGATTCCCTGTGCATGGTGGTCAAGGAGCGGGAGCTGCGACATGCCCTTGAGCAGTTGAAATCGCCTCCCAAGCTGGTGGTCACCGATTCCCAAGCCTTTCTCAAGGTTGCCGCCGATGTCCCTTCGGAGGTGGCGTTGACCAGTTTTTCCATTCTCTTTGCCCGCAACAAGGGGGATCTACTCACTCAGGTTGAGGGCGCGCTTGCCATAGATAGCCTCCAACCCGGTGATCGGGTGCTGATGGCCGAGGCCTGCTCGCATCATCCCATTGGCGAGGATATCGGTACGGTCAAGATCCCGCGCTGGCTGACCCAGTACGTTGGCGGTCAGCTTGACTTTACCCATGTGCAGGGGCACGATTTTCCCGATGATTTACCCACGTACAAACTGGTGATCCAGTGTGGGGCCTGCATGCTGAACCGCCGCGAGGTTTTAAGCCGTATCATTCATTGCCGTGAGGCTGGGGTGCCGATCACCAATTACGGCTTGGCGATCGCCTTGAGCCTCGGTATATTTGCCCGCGCCCTCAGTCCGTTTCCGGCTGCCTTGGAGTTGCTCCACCAGCTGAGAGCATTGGGTTCAGGAGACACTTGATCGTGGACCGCCGGGAAGTACTCCATTGGCTCCGCTCTGAGGAGACCCAGGAACTGCAGCAGTTGTGGAATCGTGCCGATGCGGTGCGCCGTGAACACGTGGGTGAGGCGGTGCATTTGCGGGGACTGGTTGAAATTTCCAACTTCTGTGCCCGCAGTTGCCACTACTGCGGCCTGCGTGCTGGCAACCGTCAGGTCAGCCGCTACCGTCTGGCCGCGCAAGACATTCTCCAGTGCGCCCAAAAGGCAACCCAATTGGGCTATGGCACCCTGGTGTTGCAGTCCGGTGAGGATGATCTGCTCGAGGCCGAGTGGCTCGCTGATATCCTCCGCCGGCTCAAGGCGACCACGCCTCTGGCTATCACTTTGAGCCTTGGTGAGCGCAGTGAAGACGACCTGCGTACCTGGAAAAATGCCGGCGCGGACCGCTACTTGCTGCGTTTTGAAACCTCGGACCGCGCGCTTTACCGGGCCATTCATCCCGACCGCGGGGCCAAGGTCTCCGATCGGGTAGCTCTTTTGCGTCAACTGCAGCATATCGGCTATGAGATCGGCAGCGGAGTGATGGTCGGTATTCCCGGGCAGAGTGACGAGATCCTGGCCGACGATATTTTACTTTTTCACCAACTCGATCTCGACATGATCGGTATCGGTCCCTTCATCGCCCATCAGGATACGCCCCTTGGTCGCATCCAGCCGAAGACCGATCCGCTCAATCAGGTGGAGGCAAATATCGAGATGACCTGCAAGGCTGTGGCCCTGGCCCGGATTCTTTGCCCAGATGCCAACATTCCCGCCACCACCGCCGTGGCGGTCAAGGATGCCTGGCAGGGACGGGAGATGGCTCTACGCCGTGGTGCCAACGTGATCATGCCCAATCTGACCCCGGGTCCATTCCGTGAGCTTTACTCGATCTATCCGGGCAAGGCCGACCGAATCGAGGTAGCCGACCAGAGCGATCGTCAGATCCGGGCCCAGATCATTGCTCTTGGACGAACCGTGGGAGAAGGGCAAGGGGGACGAAAGAGCCTCAGACCACCGGCAGTGCAGGATAAAAACGCCATTTTGCGCATTGCCGTCTGCATGGGGAGCTCTTGTTTTTCGCGGGGCAATAATGGCCGTGTCGTTGAAACCCTGCAGCACTGCGCCGAAAGTGCCGGTTTCAAGCCTGAGATCGTCGGCCATCTCTGTGAAAATCAGTGCACCCAGGGGCCGCATATTACCATTGAGGATACCCTCTATTCCAATGTGCAGCCGGCCTGCTTTCCTGAGCTGCTCAAACACCATCTGAGTGTACGACGAGAGGAGTAGCGATGGATAGACGCCGACCCATTTATACCGAGAAGCACGAATGCCAGGACTGTTATAAATGTGTGCGTCAGTGCCCGGTTAAGGCCATCCAAGTGCGGGACGCCTATGCCACCATCGTCTCCGAGATGTGTGTCTATTGTGGGGCCTGCGTCTCCATCTGTCCCAACGCTGCCAAGCATGTGCGCAATGACCTGCCCCGCGCCCGTCAGCTGATCAAGCTCCCTTCTCAGGTGTACGTCTCCCTTGCCCCTTCCTGGATGACTGAATTTCCCAACGTGAGCGCCACCCAGATGGTGGCGGCCATTAAGCGACTTGGTTTTGACGGCGTTTCCGAAACCGCGCTCGGCGCTCAGCAGGTCAGTGCCCATGTGGCGAAAACGCTGACTGAGGAACCAGGCCGCATCCTGCTCAGTTCGGCCTGTCCGAGCGTGGTCGCCTACATCCAAAAGCACAAGCCGCATCTGGTTGGCGCAGTCACCGGTTTGCTGTCGCCGCTTTTGGCCCACTGTCGGATGCTGCGCAACCAGTTCGGCGACAATATCAGCGTGGTCTTTATCGGCCCCTGCATCGCCAAGAAGGTCGAGGCCGATGAACACCCGGATCTGCTCGACCTGGCACTCACCTTCGAAGATCTGCGCATTTGGCTCGGTGCAGAGCGCATTGATCCCAGGTCATTGATGCCAACGGAAGCAGACCGGTTTGAACCCGAGGCGGCCGAGGAAGGGGTGTTGTATCCGGTGGATGGGGGCATGATCGCCGGGATCCGGGCGCATTGCAGCGTGGATGACGGCTCGTTTATGAGTTTTTCCGGGTTGGAGGCAGTTGAAAATGCCCTGGATGGTCTGGAGGAAATGAGTAGCCAGGGGCTTTTTCTTGAACTGCTGGCCTGCGAGGGCGGCTGTATCAACGGTCCCAAGGTGACCCGCCAAGGCAACACCGTGGTCAAGCGGCATCGGATTCTCTCCAGCGCCCGATTTCCTGAGGAGACCCAGGTCCCGCGCCTGCCGGTGATTGACATTCGTCGCCCCATCGAATCGTTACCGATGCGTCAGGAATCACCCAGCGAAACCCAGATCAGCGAGGTGCTACGTTCCATTGGCAAGCGCTCCATAGAAGATGAGCTCAACTGTGGAGGGTGCGGCTATGATTCCTGCCGCGAGTTCGGCAGGGCACTGGTCGCTAAGCGGGCCGAGCGCTCCATGTGCGTTTCCTGGATGCGGCAGTTGGCCTTTAAAAAGGCCAATGTGCTCATCCATAAGATGCCCTCGGCTGTCGTGATTGTGGATGGCGATCTTAACATCCTTGAGTGCAACAATGCTTTTGTCGACATCGTCAACCAGCAGTATCCGGCCGGTTCGACCACTGAATTGGAAGGGCTTTCCCTGGATATGTTGTTACCTTTTCACCATCTCTTTGCCCATGTGCTTAAAAACGACATGGATATCCTTGATCGGGATATTCGTTTCCTGGACACCATCCTTCACCTTTCCATCTTCACCATCGATCCTCACTCGGTAGTCGGTGCGATTCTCCAGGATATCACCCGCCCTTCGGTGCAAAAGGAGCAAGTGATCCGTCGTGCTCGCGAGGTGATTCAAAAAAACCTGGCCACCGTGCAGAAAATCGCCTATTTGCTCGGTGAAAATGCTGCGGAATCAGAGGTAACCCTTAACACCATCATTGAGTCTTTCTCTCCCCACAAGATCGACGAGGAAGGCGATGGGGCAAGTGGTGACTGAAACAGCCTTTATCGATCTGGACCACGCCCTGCGCTGCAAGCAGAACCAGTCAATCTGCGGCGATGTCTTCCACTCCCATCGAATCAAGGAAGAGGGACGGGTTTTGGCCGTGCTTTCCGATGGCCTGGGCTCCGGAGTCAAGGCCTCGGTGCTGGCCAACCTCACCGCCTCCATGGCCCTCAAATTCGCCTCCACCTGTGCCGATACCCGCATCTGGGCACGTTCGATCATGGATACGTTGCCGATCTGCGAGGTGCGCAAGATCAGTTATTCCACCTTTACCTTGATCGATTTGGATGAGAGCGGGACGCTTCGTTTTATTGAGCACGGCAATCCGCCGCTGGTGCTGCTGAGGGGCACGGAAGAGATCGAGTTGCACCGCTCGGTGATCAGATTAGAGCGATGGCAAGACCGTTTGATCTATCACGGTCGGACTAGGCTGCAGATCGGTGATCGCCTGATTTGTTTTTCAGACGGAATCAGTCAATCGGGCATGGGGCGGCAGGATATGCCCTTTGGCTGGACCCAGGAAGAGGCGGTGGCTTTTGCCCGTGGGGTGATCAAGAAAAACCCGAAAATATCCTCGCGCCGGTTGACCGCGGCCCTGATGGACCAGGCCCTGATCAACGATCGTGGCCATGCCCGTGACGACATCAGCTGTGCGGTGGTTCATTTTCGGGTGCCGCGGCAGCTGCTCATCATGACCGGGCCCCCCTTTGTCCCCCAACGGGATTTTGAACTGGCCCAGGCGGCAACCAGTTTCCCAGGGCGGAAAATTATCTGCGGCGGAACCACCGCCACCATCATCGGTCGCATCCTCCAGCGTCCGGCCACTGTTGATCTCACCCAGGTCAACACCGGCATGCCGCCACCGGCCAAGATGGAGGGGATCGATCTGATCACCGAGGGTTCGCTGACCCTGGCCCATGTGGCGCAAATCTTGGCCTCCGATTTCATCCTGGGACGACTGCCGGCCAATCCGGCCGGGGATATCATCCGGCTCATGCTGGGCAGCGATATTATCCATTTTATCGTCGGTACCCGCATCAATGAGGCGCATCAGGATCCCAACACGCCCCAGGAGCTTGATCTACGGCGCAATATTGTTCGTCGTATCGTTTCTCTGCTGGAGGAGAAATACTTTAATTCGACCTCGGTGCGCTTTCTTTAGGATACGCTCAGCGGCGGATTTCAATCGGGTTGGAAAACGTATCCTCAGGCATGCGGGCAAAGGGCCGGTTGCAGAAGGAAAGCTTGAGTTGATAACGGCCGGGCGGCAAATTCGAGGGCAGGGTTGCGGTGAGGAAACGGGAGGCCTTACGCGTGCCGAGCATCAGGCAGGTGGTCTCCCCGGCTTGTTCAAGGGGCAGGCTGGCAAGACTCTGCTCGCGGGTGCCCGAACGGAACAGGGCGACGCTGGGCTGTACCCCGAATGCAAAACTGCTCAGGCTGGAGAGCGAAAGCCGTACCTTCTCCGCTGGAGCATAGCGGTCGTAATCGGTTGCGAGGTAGAGGTGGCGGTTCTCATCCGGCTCTGGACTGCGGGTGCCGGAGGTGGCAGCCTCCCAGAAACGGGGTCTGGCCGCATCGAAATGCACGGTTTTGCCGCCGTAATGACCGATACCTCCGCAGTTGCGCGCCTTAATCGTCTCCCACAGTTTTTTCCCCTCCACCCCTTCGAGCCAGAAATCAAGGGCCAGGCCGTCCATGTGGGTACTGGTGCGGGCGGCATTGTTGCCCATGGCCCGGATCTTATCGTTGTACTCCGGACTGCGATAGGCGGATTCGATATTGATGGTCTTACCCGGTGCCATATGCTCGCTGAAATAGTTGAGCATAAAGAGCAGCCTCGGGGAGATGTGTTCGCCCTTCTCTTTGCTCGGATAAGCAAAAATCCAGTCTACGGTGTTGAAACCCTCTTCGTTGAGCGAACCATCCGTGTTGAGCAGATGGACCGTGGCTTCCCGGTTGTTCCGATAATTTTTCAAGTGCATGGTGCCGCTGCCCATAATGAAAAATCGGTTCTGGGGTGATGCGGCGTTGGTTGTTGTCGCAAAAAACAGGATGCAAACAGCCATGGATACGGCAAAGAAAGAACGCATGATGAGCCAGTTGTGCCTAATGGTTGAAGGGAAATAAAAAGAGGTAATCGAGAGAACCTACTCTGGCAGGTCGATGATTTGAAATCCCTTGCCGGAGACAGCCTGCACAAATGAATCCCGTTCCCTGCACTTGCTTTTGATCTGCAGCTGTAGCCAGGAACGCCATTCCTCGCGTTTGCTGGCACGTGGGTCATCTGCTGGCAGTGGAGGGCTGCTTGTCAGTTGCACTCGGGCCTGCTGAATTTCGTGGGTCAGCCGATCATACTGCTCCTGAAAAAAGGCAAGATCACGGATGGCCTGATAGGTAATGGTGGTCGTTTCCATGGCACGCACCTCCTGGGAGTTAAGGTGAGTATGCATAGTCGGTTATCATTTCTTTCTCCTCTCAACTTTAGAGGAGGACAGGAAAAAGTGCAACCGTATCTCAGCCTTGTTGGCCCTTATTCCACCCGACGACAGATATTTTCCACCTCCTGCCATTTCTGCAGCAAGCGCTGCTCTGAAACCGGTTGAGCCGTGCCCAGTTCCGGGGCAAAGATGGAAACGCGGAATTCCTCAAGCAACTCGAGGTACTCCTGCTGGCAGATGTGGCAGGGCTGGGTGGGGCGTTTGAAATGGGCCATCTGTTGTAATCGGGCCAAGGGTTTGGCAAGCCGCTCTGCTTTTTTGTCGTCTTTGAGCGGCGCGTGCTCGGCCCGTTCGATCCGCAGGGACAGAGCCTGGAGGTAGCGCGGTTTATGCTTGAGTTCCTCCGGGCGCAGGGTGCAAAGAAAGTGTGTCGGCACGATCTGCTCCAGGCAGTCGAGGTACTCCTGGAAACGGCTCTCTTGGAAACTGCGGTTGGCCCGGGCCCGCGTCTTCCAGTCGTTGATCTTCTGATAGACCGCCCGTCGTTGCTGCAGGGTTTGGTGGAGCAGCTCAAGCAGTTCGGTGGCCGTGCGCAGGAGTCCCTGGTGACCCACCCTGACAACGTTTTGTTGAAATTCAGTCAAACTGGGCAAATGGCCGCTGGTACCCAAAACACCATCAAGGAGAAAGGCCAACAGATCGGTGCGGAGGACGGTGGCCGAAGCCCTGGTGCCCAAACTGAGCCAGGAGGCCGAATGGCTGGTGAGTGAGCTTTTACACAATTTACGCAGACTGCTCATTTCCTTAGAGAATTCCAGGCCGTAGAGAAACTGCAGGCCAAGACGAATGGAGTCGATACTCTTTTGTTCATCCTCGACGTAGTGGAGAAACAGCGTATTTTGCCGCTCATCAATGTCGAGAGCCGGAAAATATAGACCGATTACTCGCCCCTGGGCATCGCTGAGCGGCAACCTGGGTTCGATGTGATCAAGATCTTGGGCGGTGATTGCCTGTTTTTGGGGCAAGGCTGTGGCAAGAGGGGCGGATGGCGCGGGCGCGATCTGCTGCTGGAGCCGGCTGAGTTCGTCAAAGGAGCGGCTGTCTGCAATCGTCTTGCCCTGTTCATCCACAAGCACAAAGCGCATGCGCAGATGCAGGGGCAGGGTATCGACCTGCCAGTCACTGCGCTCCACCCGTAACTGATAGCTGCGTAGCAAAACCCGCTCCAGCTCTTGGTACAGCGAGCCGCTGTAGAGGTCGAGCGTATCCATGATTCGGTCCACTGCATCGGGCAGGGGAACCAGGCGTCGCCGTAGCTGTTTGGGCAAGCGTTTGCAGAGGAGGAGCAGTTTATCCGGCAGCAGGCCCGGTACCAGCCATTCAAAGACCTGAGGGTTGAGATGGCCTGCAAGATTCTGCGGGATTCGGACGGTGACCCCGTCGGCAGGGTTTCCGGGGGCAAAGAGATAACTGAGCTCAAGTTCGAATTCACTTGAGCGGATGGCCGCCGGAAAGCGGTACAATTCTTCGGCATCGGGCACGGCTAGGCAGATATCCTCCTCGCTCATGCGGAGAAACTGGTCGTTTTTCTTACTGCGCAAAAAGCGGTTCAAAGTAAACCGGTCGTAGACCTTGCCGAGCCGGGAATCGTAGAATCCGTAGAGAATTTCCTCATCCACCAGGATATTGCGGCGGCGGAATCGTTCCTCCATCTCCTGGAAATTTTCCACCAGTTCTTGATTGTGGATAAGAAATGCATAGTTGCCGCCCAGCTGGTGTTCTATCAGGGCTTGGCGGATAAAAATTTCCCGTGCCTCGGCCAGAGTTGTCTCGTTGATCCGGCCGTATTCCACCTTGCGCTCTGCAACGATGGTGAGCCCAAACAGGGTGATCCGTTCAAAGGCAATCACCTTACCGCTGCGTTTCTCCCAGTGGGGATCGGACCAGGATCGTTTACAGAGACTGCCGCCGAGTCGTTCCAGCCAATCGACCTCAATGGCGGCCACGCCGCGGGCAAAGAGCTGGGTGGTTTCGACGAACTCACTGGCCACCGCCCACTGCGGACCTTTATTGTAGAGGCCGGAACCGGGAAAGAGCACCACCTCTCGGTTGCCGGAGGCCAGATAAACGTTTTTCTCTTTTTTCAGGCAGATGTTACGGAGAAATCCACTGGTCAGGGCAATATGGATCGCATCATAGCCAGCCGCTGCCTGCGGTTCGCGCAAGCCTTTGGTGTCGCGGAGCAGGCGGGTGATCTGCTCATGCACATCCATCCATTCGCGCATCCGCTGCCAGGAGAGGAAGTTGGCCTTGCAGAAACGGGAGAGTTTGGATTTTGAAGGGGGCTCTTCGCCAGGGACAAAAAATCCGTTCCAGATATTGAGCAAAGTGAGAAAATCCGATTTTTTATCGACAAACTGGCGGTGAACCTCGTCGGCTTTGTGTTCCTTGTCCGGCGGGCGCACCCGGGGATCTTGGATCGAGAGGGCGGCGGCGAGGATGGTCACCTCAGGACCGGCACCAAGCCCCATGCCCTCGATGATGATGCGCGAGATGCGGGGATCAAGTGGCAGTCGGGCCATGAGTCGGCCGTTGGCGGTAAGTCGCTGGTCACCGACCGTGGCACCGAGCTCTTTGAGCAGTTTATAGCCTTCGCGGATGGCTGTGGATGGCGGAGCATCGATAAAAGGAAAGCGGGCCGGATCGCCCAGCTTGAGATTGATCATCTGGAGGATGACTTCGGCCAGGTTGGCTCGCTGAATCTCGGGCAGGGTAAAGGGCTCGCGGGCAAGAAAATCTTCCTCACTGTAGAGGCGGATACAGGTGCCTGGTCCGGTTCGGCCGCAGCGGCCACGTCGCTGTTCGCAGCTGGCCTGGGAGATGCGACTGACCTTGAGGCTGGTGGTCCCGGTACGCGGACTATAACGGGCAATGCGGGCCAGGCCGGTATCGACCACGTAACGGATTCCGGGTACGGTGACCGAGGTTTCCGCCACATTGGTGGCGACAATGATTTTCCGTTTGGGCGATGGGCGGAATATTTTCCGTTGGTCTGCTGCGGGCAAGCGTCCAAAAAGAGGGAGCAGCAGATGAGAATCGCTGAACGATTGCAGGCCATCCAGGGTGTCGGCAATGTCGCGCTCGGTGGGCATGAAGACGAGGATGTCGCCGCCTTGGGGCAGGGTGGCGAGTTCCTCGACCGTGGCAATGGCCTGATCTACATAGGACTCTTCCTCCTCCTCCGAAGTTTCCTGGTATTTGGTGGTGATGGGATAGGTGCGTCCGGAAACCGAGATCACCGGTGCCTGGTTAAAATGACGGCTGAACTTTTCCGCATCAATAGTGGCCGAGGAGATGATCAGCTTTAAATCCGGCCTGGTCGGCAGCAGATTTTTGAGGTAGCCCAAGAGAAAATCGATATTGAGACTGCGCTCATGGGCCTCATCGACGATGAGTGTATCATACTGCTGCAGCTGCGGGTCCTGACGGGTCTCGGCCAATAGCACACCATCGGTCATAAATTTGATCAGGGTGTCTTTGGATGTCTTGTCGTGGAAACGAATCTTGTAGCCGACCTTGTCCGCTGCCCGGACCTCCTCGGCCACCCGCTCCGCCACCGAAAGGGCGGCGATCCTACGCGGTTGGGTGCAGCCGATCAGGCCGGTCAACCCCCGTCCCGCATCCAGGCACATTTTCGGCAGTTGGGTGGTCTTGCCGGAGCCGGTGTCACCGATGATAATCAGCACCTGGTGGGCAGCAATGGTCGAGACGATCAGGTCGCGCTGTTCGCTGACCGGCAGTTCGGGCGGATAAGAAAGATACATGAAATTAAAGAAATTTTCTTGAGTATGTCGAGGGCTTCGGGGTACAATGAGCAAGTCGGCCGTGCCATCAAGGCTTTTTTTGTCTGCTCTTTTTGCCGATAGGACTGCAAAGTCGTGTACTCGGGGAAGCCCTTGATACCAAAGCTTGGCGGTTGAGGCAATAAAAACGGGCAAAAGGGTTCTGTTTGCGCGGTTTTTTTCCAACAGAGAACGAACTTCGTAGAACGAGGACTGTATGAAAGCAATCAGAAAAGCCGTCATTCCGGTGGCGGGAATGGGGACACGTTTTCTTCCGGCAACCAAGGCCATCCCCAAAGAGATGCTGACCATTGTTGACCGTCCGACCATTCAATACATTGTCGAAGAGGCCGTTGCCTCGGGTATCGAGCAGATCATCCTGGTGACCAGTGCGGGTAAGTCGGCGATTGAAAACCATTTTGATTATGATTTCCAGCTTGATACCGTGCTCAAGGACCGCAATAAAGTTCAGTTGCGCGAAGAACTCAATAATATTTCCAACCTGATCGATGTCATTTCGGTTCGTCAGAAAGAGCCGCTTGGTTTGGGACACGCCATCTGGATGGCTCGCAACGTTATCGGCGATGAACCGTTTATGGTGCTCTTGGGCGACGATCTCGTCATGAGTAAGACCGCCTGCTGCAAGCAGATGATTGATTTGTACGAGCAGGTGGGAGAGTCGATTGTTGCGGTGCAGCGGGTGCCGATGGAAGAAACCCACCAGTATGGTATTGTTGAAGGGCTAGCCACTGACCAGGAAAGAACCTATAAGGTCGACCGGATGGTGGAAAAGCCCGCTCCCGGTACCTGTAACTCCGACATGGCTATTATCGGCCGCTATTTGTTGATGCCGGATATCTTTGATTTGCTCGAAAAAACCACCCCCGGCCACGGCGGTGAGATTCAGCTCACCGACGCGCTGTTGGCCCTGTCTAACAAGCGTTCCATGTATGCCTATGAGTTTGTCGGCAAGCGCTACGACGCCGGGGATAAACTTGGCTATTTGAAAGCGATCGTTGACTTTGCCCTCAGCCATCAGAAACTGGGCAAATCTTTCCGTGAGCATCTGCTCAAAATATGCGCGGACCTCTAAATCGATTGAGTAAGGGCCTGATGAAAGGTGGAGTTTGCCTACGAAGTTGCCGTTGATGCCCCTCTTGCCACAACCCTGACCTACGCACAGCCCATCGGAAGAGACGAACTGCTTCCGGTGGGCTGTTGCGTTCGGGTACCGCTGGGAAGGCGAAAGGCGGTGGGCTATGTCCTGGGGCCGGCTGTTCAAGCAGCGGCTGATGGTGTGAGTTTCACCATCAAACCGATCGAAGAAATTCTTGGGCAAACCCCGGTGTTTCCCGAAGAGTTGATCCCCTTTTTCCGCTGGATCGCCAGCTATTACCACCATCCCTTGGGCGAGGTGTTGCGGACCGCTTTGCCTTTGCATGCCACCACGCGCGGTGAGAGCCGGGTCCGCGAAAAACTGCAGGCAACACTTTTGCCAGGTCCGAAGCTGGAAGCTCTGCTTCATCAGGGGCACGACCAGGAAGCCTTGGTGGCAGTACTGCAGCAGGATGGTTCTCTTTCCCTTAAAAAAGCCGAAATCAAGGCGCTGAACTTTTTTCTGGGAGAATTCTTCTCCAAGAATCAGCAATCAATACCGAGTGCGCAAATCAATCGGCTCTATGGCGGGGCCGGGCCCAGAATTAAGCGTTTGATCGACTTGGATATTCTCCAGGCCACCCAGGAACGCATCTTTCGAGATCCCTTCGGCGATCCCCCCACGATTTTTCCCGAACCTGAAACATTGACCAACGAACAGACCCAGGTTCTGGCACAACTTATTCCGGCCATAGAACAAGAGACGTTTTCGCCCTTTCTTCTTTTCGGCGTCACCGGTTGTGGCAAGACCGAGGTCTATCTTCAGGCGGTGCAACGGACTCTGCAACAAGGGAAAACCGCGATGGTACTGGTCCCAGAAATCGCCCTGGCCTCGCAGCTTGAGGCCCATTTTTTTTCCCGATTTGGGGATGACTTGGCGGTGTTACACAGTGGGCTTGCCGACGGAGAGCGGTTGGATCAATGGCAACGGGTGCTGCAAGGGTCGGCCAGGGTGGTTCTGGGGGCGAGGTCGGCAATCTTTGCCCCCCTGACCCAGCTTGGCCTGGTGGTGGTAGATGAGGAGCACGAACCTGCCTACAAGCAGGAGGACGGACTGCGCTATAACGGTCGCGATTTGGCCGTTCTCCGGGCCCAGATGGCCGGGTGTCCGGTATTGCTTGGGTCCGCTACTCCCTCGGTGATCAGCTATCACCACTGCAAGGAAAAAAAATATCAGCTGTTGACCATGCGTCACCGGGTGGCCAATCAGCCTCTGCCTCGGGTGGAAATTGTTGACCTGACCCAGACCCAGCGTTCACGACCGGATCTAAGCTTCTCCGACCCCCTGATCAACGCACTGTCCGACACCTTGGAGATGGGCAAGCAGAGTCTTTTGTTTGTCAACCGGCGTGGGTTCGCCTCATCCATGCTTTGCCGCGACTGCGGCGCCATCGTGCAGTGTGCGCATTGCCAGGTCTCCCTGACCCTGCATCGCAGCCGTAATATCCTGCTCTGTCATTACTGTGGGTACAGTCGCCATCCGCAAGCCCTCTGTCCTGCCTGCGGTTCCACCCGAATTAAGGGGATTGGCATGGGATCGGAGCGGATCGAGGAAGAGGTGCAGCAGTTGTTCCCTCAGGCGCGTGTGGCTCGGCTCGACAGTGATACCACCGCCATCCGTAAACACTACCTGGCCACCCTGAAGGCTGTCCGGGAAGGCAAGGTGGATATCCTCATCGGCACGCAGATGATTGCCAAGGGGCTTCATTTTCCGGGAATTCGTCTGGTTGGGGTTGTTTGGGCCGATTCAGGACTGAGCATGCCTGATTACAAGGCAGCCGAGCGCACCTTTTCCCTCCTGTCTCAGGTGACCGGGCGGGCAGGGCGGGGCAAGGATTCCGGCGAGGTAATCATTCAGACCTATCAGCCTCACCATTACGCGATCCAACTCGCCCAGCAGCATGATTACCCCTCATTTTTTGCACGGGAAATTACTGTACGCGCACCGCTTGCCTATCCGCCGTTTTCGCGGTTGGTCAATCTTCGATTTTCAGCAACACGCGAGGAACAAGTGCAGAAGGCTGCAGCTCAGGTGGCTGAGTTCATCCGTAGGCATAAATGGGCAAGTGCCATTGATCTACTTGGGCCAACACCAGCCCCTTTAGTGAAGATCAAAGACAAAATACGCTATCAACTGCTCCTGAAAAGCAAGAATCAGCAGGTGCTGCATGCTGTGTGTGATGAGCTGCTGGAAAAGAAACGGCAACTTTGCGCAAGCTCAGTGAGCCTGAGCCTTGATGTGGATCCGGAAAATATGATGTGAGTTGGGAAAGGATAAAAAAACGCCCCGACGGAAAAGGAGGGAGGGAACCGCCGGGGCGACAGGAGGGCTTGGGAAAACTGTATTTACTGCATTGTATGGTGCATCATCGCGCCATCATGGTACATCATGCCGTCACCACCTTGCCCCATAAGCAGCATGGGTAAGGGGACGTTGCTTTCCTGAGCTTTGAGGCGCATTTTTTCACGGAGTTCAAACAACTCGCCGGCAACCTCAGAGGCTTTAGTTGTATCAGGGGTGCCGGCTTTCATAATTGCCCGCATCTCCGCACTCTTTTGTGCAAGTGCTTTGCGTTCTGTCACGGTATCAGTTAAGAATTTTTCCTGAGCTTTTTTCAGCTCCGAGTTCATTTGGTACTGGCAAGGCGCGTCAACCTCCCTGCCTTTGGGACCGTGACCACCGTGTTTGTCCGGCTGCGCCATAACCGCCTGACTGATTGCCAAGGTCAGTCCGCTGGTCAGGATGGCAGCCATCATGATTTTTTTTTTGGTGTTTGTCGTATTCATGGTTTCATGCTCCTGAGTCCATGAGGTTGAATAATTGCCTGTTGTGCCTTGACTATAGCGAGATGCGTGCCAGAAAATGTAATTAAATATAACTATTTGAAATAATAGTATAAAAATTGTTTATAGAAAAAATAGTCCAGGCTGGAAAAGAGATTTTTGCGGCAGCTGTTTCCTTCTTATCCAGTTTTGAGGTACCTGGTGCGTAAAAAATATCCACCCAAAGAAACGAATCCCACAAAGGATTCCGGGCAATCCCCAAATGATCGCCGGCCTTTTGTCTTGAACTCTGCTGGCCTGATCCTTGCAGAAGCCAACACTATGAAATGGCGACTGTTTAATAAATTCAATCGACCGGCCTATATCTTTTCCTCCCCATGGCTTCTGGCTGCGGCCGGTGGTCTGCTGATCATGATAGTGGTCACCTTTGCCTTCCATAACCTGCGCCTGGAAAAACGATTGATGACCAACGCGATGCTTCAGAAGGCTTCCACCCTAACCCGAGTTCTGCACTCCGGAGCCCGTGCCTCGTTTATCAATGATCTGCACAAGGATTACTGGAACAACGAATCCTGGTCGGTTCATGTGCAGCGGGTCATTGACCATCTTGCTGAAGATCCAGATCTTGTCTTTTTCATGGTGGTGGATAAAAACGGTCTAATCGTCGCTCATAATAACCACACCCGTATTGGGGAGAAGGTGGTTGTCCCGGAGCTGCAAGAGGCTGAGGAGGTCGAGGATGGACCGCCGCAGATCATGTTCAGTATCCAGGAAAACAAAGAGTTTGGACGAGTCTTTGAGACCATCCTTCCCTTTACCCTGGTTTTTCCCTCTATTTTACCGTTACCGGCTCGCCCGTTTACCGAGGGGCCGCAACCGTTTTTTTTGCACGCACCCTCCAGTGGGAATCATCCGCTGTTTCGTTTAATCCCGGATAACGCGCAGAAGGGCAACCCTCATTTTGTGGTGATTGGCCTTGAGATGAAGGAGTTTGACCGCACCCTCCGGCGGTTGCGAATGCAGATCTTCATGCTTTCCCTGGCCATGCTTTTTGTCGGTCTTGGTGGGTGGTTTTCCCTTTCTGCCGTCCAGGGGTTCCGGGTGTCTCAAAAAACACTCGATGACATCCAGGCCTTTACCTCCCTGCTGATCGCCAAACTGCCGGTTGGTGTTATTGCCACCGACGTTCGCGGATATGTAACCACCTGGAACCAGGCTATCAGTCGGCTGATAGGCATCGAACGCAGTGGCGCAACCGGTCGGCGCCCTGAAGATATACTCCCAATGCAACTGGCACAATTTTTTGCCATTGATGATTCGCGGCAAGAGGAAATGAGGGAGGGGCGACAGGTCAACGTTCGTCTCAGTTTTGGTGAACGGCGCTGTGAGTTGCTCTGCCATTTTCTCACTATTGTCGATAGTCAGCAGCAATATTTGGGACGGGTACTGCTGATCTCGGATGTGACTGAAATTCGCAGCCTGGAACAGCGAATGCGGGAGAGCGAGCGCTTGGCGGCAGTAGGGCGAATGGCGGGAGGTGTGGCCCATGAGGTGCGTAATCCGCTGAGCTCTATTAAAGGTCTGGCTCTGCTGTTGAAAAATAAATTTCCCGAGGGCAGCCGGGAACAGGGGACAGCAGAACTTTTGATTCAAGAAACCGAGCGGATGAATCGAACCATTACCGAGATGTTAAGTTTCACCAGACCCTCGGTTTTAAACCTAGAACGGATTGATTTTTCTCGGTTATTGGAAAAAAGCATGGCTCTTGTTCGCGCCGAGGCCACAGAAAATCAGATAGAAACCATCCTTGAGGTTCAGCCCGAGTTGAAGCCGGTGCTTGGAGATGCCGATCGCTTGCAGCAGGTGCTGATGAATGTCTTTATCAACGCGCTGCAGGCCATGGAAAAGGGTGGTAGGTTGGTCGTCACTCTCAAAAATCGGGAAGAGAGTGGAGAGGTCGAATTGACGATCTGCGATACCGGCCCTGGTATTGATCCAGGACTCATATCCCAGGTTTTTTATCCCTACTTCACCACCAAACCGGCAGGGACCGGACTGGGCTTAGCGATCTCGCAAAAAATTATTGCCGATCACGGTGGTTCAATTGAATTGGAGAGTGAATTCGGCAAAGGCACCACCGTCATTATCCAGCTCCCGATCTGGGAACTGGATAAGACGGCTTGATGAAGAGCTCTAATCAGGTTCAGACCTCGGTGGCGGTAAAATGTTTATCGAGGAACTCACACTCCAGCGGGGTGAGATCAAAACGTAACTCCGCTTCCTGAACAATGAGATGCCGTTTTTTTTGCGGCTGACACTGTAGGGTCTCCGCCATCCAGACAATGGCATTTTTCAATTTGGCTGATTGGCTGGTCAATGGTGAATGCTCGCTCATATAGGTCCTTCTTTTGTGTGATAGCAGTTGCTTGAAACCCGTGTTACGTTTATAAATTACCGGAAAGCAGGAATTGCAGCAAGTATGGGATACGTCATGGTGGATCGAAAAACACTCCTTGACCCTGTTTTAACCCAGGTGGTAGCATATAAGATACAAGGAGACGTCAGCGAGGTCCATGATGGAGAGTTTAGCCGGTAATTTTCTCATTTCCACCCTACAGATGCCTGATCCTCGATTCCAGGAGCAGGTAATCTACCTCTGTGCGCACAATGATGACGGTGCCATGGGGTTGGTGATCAATAATCCCAATCCGGAAATTACCCTTCTCGATGTGCTCCATGGATCCAACCTGGTCATTCCTGAAGGCCCTGCGCCGCCGGTGTACATGGGGGGGCCGGTGGAGTTGGATGCCGGTTTTATTCTCTTTACCAGTGAAGTTGCGGATCGCTATTCCGTTGAAATTCAGCCTGGTATTTATCTCAGCCGGGATTCCCGTTTACTTGAGGACATCTCCCGAGGAGAAGGGCCGAAAGAATTCCTGTTCATGCTCGGGTATGCCGGGTGGGGTGCAGGGCAACTGGAGTCGGAGCTGGTGGACAACAGTTGGCTGACCGTTCCTGCGGATGCGGATGTGCTCTTTCATACACCGGTTGAGCAGAAATGGCGACTTGCCGCCCAGAAATTCGGGGTTGATATTTCAATATTTGGTGATATCATCGGCTACGCTTGAGAACTGCTTGATCTTCGGTGTCGATCGGAATACGTCGGCCTTTGTTGCAGAAGGTCCGGCGATTTTTTTTGTGCTTTTTTATCGTTGTCGAAAATGCGCACAACAACGCCCCGAACTTCGTAACATACTGTATTTGCACTACGCAAATTATTGATGGACTTGTAAAAAGTCCATCACACTCGATTGTGATTTTTTCCCAGTCCGTCTTTTTTCATGTGACTCTTTTTTCTGGTTATGAGCGAACAATCTTCTTCTTGTCGTATCTCTGATATTTATGCCTGTGCCCTCTGCGGATTTTGCTGCCACGGCGAGACCACCGTTTCCCTGGACGCCCATGATCAGGAGCGAATGATCAACGCCCTGGGCCTGAGCCGGGAGGAGGTGACAAAACGTTACTGGCGCATCACCGGCTCGATCGTGCAGATGCAGGTTCGTGACGGTCATTGTATTTTTTATGAAAAAGAGACTGGTTGCACGGTCCATGAAGGCCGACCGTGGCGATGTCGGCAGTGGCCTCTGCACCCGAGCATGCTGGCGGATGAGAACAACTTCAAAACCATCACCGAGTCTTGTCCCGGTTTTAAAAAAGGTGTGAGTTACGAGGAGTTCTGCCGTATTTTTCAAGCCCTGATTGATCAGGGCGATGCGGAAAAATTTAGTCGATGAGGTTGCTGATCCCCTTTTTGGGCAAGACCAAGGAATCCTACCTGGATGCAGGAATACGTGATTATGCAACTCGCTTAGGTCGGTTTGCTCCAGTTGACCTGCCGGTTTTGCGGGAGCGGCATAAGCGCAAAGAGCCCGACGATACCATCAAGTTGATCGAGGCCGGACAATTGCTGGAACAGGCCCAGGCCGTTCAAGTGCGGGTGGTCCTTGATCCCAATGGCGACGAGCTTGATTCGGCACAGCTGGCTGGTCTTTTAACCAAGTGGGAAGCTCAAGGCGTGTCCTCGGTCTGTTTTTTTATCGGTGGTTTTTTAGGATTGCATCAATCCGTGCTTGATCAGGCCAATCATACCCTCTCACTTTCCCGGCTGACTTTCACCCATGAAATGACCCGTCTCATTCTTCTTGAACAACTCTACCGTGCCTGGACGATCAAGGCAGGGCACAAGTACCACAAATAGCGTCCTTCGCTCCAGCCACGTTATTGCGGCGAATCCTTTTTCCTCGCCTTGCCGCCAGCAATCTCAACAAACACACTTCCGACTTCAATATTTCCCCTGCCTATGGTACTGATGGACTATTGTTGCCCTTGAGCGATCAAACAGATGAGCCTTAGGGGCGGGGAAAGAAAAGAGTATTCGAATAATGCGCCGTAGCCGGGCCGAAAGACAAGCAGGATTGGATAATTATTTTTTTCCGTGACCCTTAACCTCCAGCGACCTTGCAAAACCAACAATCCTCTCAACATAACTTGCGTGTTACCTGCCCGGGGCCAGGGCATTTGCAACCACTGGCATCGGCCTTGGCCGGAGTGGTTCGTCCAGGTGATGTGCTTTTGCTCTTTGGTCCATTGGGGGCTGGGAAAACCACCTTTACTCAAGCTCTGGCACGGGAACTTGGGGTAGGAGATGAACAGTATGTGTCCAGTCCCTCCTATGCTCTTCTGCACGAGTACCAGGGCCGTCTTCCGATCGCGCATATGGATCTTTACCGACTTGCCGATGAAGACGATATAGAGGCGGCCGGTCTCCTCGATTATCTTGGCCAGGAGGTCCTTTGTATTGTGGAATGGCCGGAGCGCCTGGGCGATCTGACCCCCGAAACCCGGCTTGAAATCGTGATCGCGCCTGTTGCTGCAGAGGGCCGTTGTCTTTGTTTGACCCCTCATGGGGAGGGCTGGCAAGAGCGGTTTCTTTCGCTTCAAGCCCTTCTTGTAGGGGCCGACGGGCCGGGTTGATTGCAACGTCGGTTGTCGCCCTATATACCCTTCGCACCATGAAAAAAATGCTTCCTTGTCGCGCGGTGTTTTTACTCAGCCAACTTTTAGAGTGTGATGGACTTTTTGCAAGTCGATCATGCTGAAATAGCCGAAGAATAGTGAACTGAAATTTTATGGAAAAACGATTGATCCGCCTACAACCCTGTACAAAACAATACACCTTTGATCAGGACAAGGCCTGCAGCCCGGAAGCCACGGTGGCCCGATTCCACAAGCGGCTTAAGGCAACCAACCTGGATGTGCTCAAGGATATCCAGCGCATTGATAACGGTCGACTTGATATTCCGGTCTATTTCAGTGTCTGTGGTGAGGATGCACGCAGGATAATCGGCAACAAAAAGCAGATGGGTAAAGGCTCGACCCCCGAGCAATCTCGGGCCAGCGCCTGCATGGAGTTGGGCGAGCGGTTTAGTTTTTTCAGCTTTCTGCGTAATTCCGACAACTTTATGGTCGGTGATTATGCGGCCATGGAAGCCCAAGGCTATGCGGTGCTGCCCATGGATACCCTGTTGGCCTCGGTGCATGATACCCAATTGGATCCGGCGATACTCCGTTCTCTGCTGGCAGATCTGCCCCTACAATGGACCTGTGCTTTGCGTCTGACCGATAACAGTCCGGTACTGGTCCCTTTTTCCTGGTTCTACGCCATCAATGAGTTCAAT
>JAQUEZ010000241.1 GCA_028684915.1 Desulfobulbus sp. | reverse complement strand
TGTTCGTGAGGTCCTAGCCAGTGTGGACGGCAACAAAACCAAGGCGGCCGCTATCCTCAAAATTGACCGCAAAACATTGCGAGAGAAAATAAGCAATCGACCATAAAAGGTGATCGCGGAATTCGGAAAAAATCGTATGTTTACGAAAAATAAATATCATGATATTGGGCTGTTATCAATATTGTAACAGCTCGCGCTGATCCTAAAAAAAATTCAAGAGCTAACAGCCTGAATCTTCGAATATGATTTTTCTTTGCCGTGCTTGATTTTCCGTTTTCTGAAGCGACCCCGAGCGGAACAAGGCGGAATTCTGGTTGGAACTGGGCGGGAAGTTCATCCGCATTCAATATCTAGCCATGAGGAACAAACAAGGTACGTAATTGGGATGCCTTGAAGTCGGCCAGGATGCGACCCATTTCGTTCGCTGCAGTGGCCGCGTCGTTAGCTTGCGTGGGAATGATGGCGATGAGCGCCATTGCTGGAAAACAAGAAAGAAAACCAAATAATGAGGAGAAAGCCATGGCACAGCAAGTAGTGATTGATCAGGAGGAATGTTTGGGCTGCGAAGCATGCGTTGAAATCTGCCCGACGGTGTTTGATTTTGACGGTGATGCGGGAAAAGCGTTTGTGAAAGACGACGCCAATGCTGACGAGTCATGTGTCGATGAGGCCATTGGGTCGTGCCCGGCAGCATGTATCAGCAAAGAATGAACGACAACTAAGATCGATCTTGCCTGGCAGTCTCCCCTTGTTCAGGGGACATACGAGATGGATTCTACCGGCGAAGCCAGCCAGCCAACCGGCCAGGCATGGAAAGTTTTTCCAGGGTTATGGTCAACACCGCAAGCGCCTTTGTCGAGATATAGGACCCAGGCCCAATTGGTCTCGAAAATGCTGGTGGTCGATGTCCAATAGCTATAGCTTGACTGTGCACCCCTGTGAACGGGTGGCCTGCCGGCAAGGCGGGCAAACAGGCCTCGCAATCGACGAGCGATGCCAGTTCGTTGATGGTCGGCAGTCGCCAATAGATCGTGTCCCTCTCTCTTTCGCCCCCCAGCGGGCAATGTTCTCAAGGGCCTGTGGCCAGGCAACCGGCTCTCCGGTCAAATCAGCGTGCTTGAACCAGAAAAGGTTGGTAAGGCGGTCGTGCACCACATCGTCCATGACCGAAAAACGAGGATCCGGCCAGGGGCTGCCGAGCCGCAAACCGCCATCCTGGTCGGTTGCGGCACTCTCGATTATTCTTCCATCCGCAGCAAAACACTGCCGCTGCCCGGTCGCCGGAAGGAATCCATTACTCGTCCCTCGAACCGGCCAAAAGAGAGACTCCTGGTCTTTGCGGCCGTAAAACATCCGGGCGCCTTCGAGGTGTACGGCCCAGGCGTAGGCAGGGTTGATGGCAGCTGAGGTCGACGACCAATACCAGCCAAGGAAAAAATTTATAAAAGGGTGCCCAGCTGGCAAGGCAGGATTTTTCGCTTGATAACTGACCAGGCTGCGCAGTTCGTTGCGGTTTGGTAGTCGCCAGTCACTATAACCGCCATGCTGTTCTTGGTTCAATTCGGCTATTTGTGCAAAGGCTTCCAATGTATACCAATAATGACCGTGTTAATGAGCGACTACAATAGAGATGACATTCAGGGGCCCATGGCCGACCTGCTCCTCCCGGCTGTCTCTAAGTTGCCGGATGCGGTGTGTTTGCGAGGAGAAACGGACCGATGGCCAAAAAATCCCCGGTGCACTGCCCCAAGAACTTCATGACGTAAGGCCGTTCGCTCCTTCTGCACGGCAGATTAACCTGCCCCATATCTCGACCCAGCCTGCGCCGTGGCTAAGTCCTTAGCCACGGCACGGCGCTTCCTGTTGCTAAATATTTAGGCACAAAATTTGCTAATTATTTCGCCATACGCAACGTTTTTTGAATAATGGCCAGCTGCCGGGTTGTATATTTTTATCATTCTGAATGCGGTCAGCGTTCAAGAATTAGCCAGCAGAGGCTGACTGGGATGAACGGCTCGTTGCTTTTTCTTCGTTGCCCCCCCCAACCAGGAAAGAAGCAACGAGTCGTTCTCTTCTGTGCCTACTTAGGGAGAAATAATATGCTTTGCATATGTCGACAATTCGAATTTGGCTGGGTCAGTCTTCTTCCGGAGACAATAAATGATAGTGAGGGAACTCCGACTCCTCGTCCTTTCATGGCTTATGCTAATTTTTACGCTCCTGAAGATATTCTCGTTAGCGCCTGGAACGATATAGTTCCTTGCGCTATTATAGCAGGAAAGACGGTAGGCATTGTATCAATAATAACAAATCCTGTTGCATCGCTTGGAATATTTGAATGCACATTCAAGTCATGTCTTATCGCGAGACTTGGATGGCATTCCGATAGGATCAATGTGTCAATGGGAGCACTACAACTATACGATCAAATTACCCATTATGATACAAAAAACAATGATCTAATCATCTCTCGTATGTCATCGTGAATATATTAAGAACCCGGATATCTCAACCAGTTTGCTGTAAATTTAAATTGAAGAGGCCTCGATAATGAGAGTAATTTGTACTGATGAATAGTGTCTTTCTGTCGAACACACTCTCTCGATAACCTGATCAAGCATGATCTAATCGATTAGTGAACCTCACTGGGAGACGGCAGTTGATTCTGAAAAAATTAGAAATCTTAGCCACAGGTGCCCGAGCAGGCGATTCGCTGGTGATGACCGTATCCAGCCTTATGACTCGCTTTTTGCTTGTTGAATCTGCTCGAAATAACCAAATTGCTGAAACAAAGTCAGGTCAACCTCTTATCGTTACGTGAAAATATCAATAATACGACCGCTCCCTGACGTTGCTTTTTGTCGATAATGGGGACTTTCCACCAAATGGAACGGGAATTACGCGCAAGCGAGCTGCATCGGGTCGCTCATTCAGCTGAAGCCAGGGGCTGGACTGGGGGAAGACCCAAAATCGACCCGGAAAAATTGAAAAATGCTAGAATCTTATACGAAAACTCAGACAAGACCGCTGCGGAAATTTATGAGATTGCCGGTGTTGGAAGAAGTCGGTTTTTTACCCATATTGCAGAAAAACGAAATGAGTTCCGGGGTGTGGGTACATAGACGGGAGTGAGCTCGCCAGCACGATGTAGCCTGGCGAGAATAAGGCTGTCTCTAATGTTTTTCAACCGGTTGCCACCCTGTTGGGGAATTTTGGAAGGCGCGACGACCACGCAATCAAGAGCATTGCCAGTCAGGTGTCGATAGATCCCATAACCGCAAGGACCAGCTTCATAAACAAACCGAAGTTTTCCTCCTTGCGAAACGAGATTCCTGATGACTTTGTCTAACTGATTCAGGTCGTTATTGATGGTACCGTAATGTCTGACCTCAGCATCGCAATCATCATCCGCTATACTGATCGATATGGAGTTTTTGTAGACATCCAATCCGACATTTTTTATCGTCTTTTTCATGACCGGCCTCCTTGGTTTTGGCTCTGCGTTGATTGAAGTATCTTTCAACGCAATCCACGATGACAAGGTCGGAAGGCCTGATGTTGTTCAACTATTAACCATGATACCTGCCCTTCCTTCCTTCCTTCCTTCCTTTCAACGTATGCTCCGAACTAAGGTTTCCTCCCCCCACCGCATTACCCTGTCTCCCCGGTACTACACGAGCCTCTTCGCCACCCCATCGCGCCTGGTCTGTCCGTCACCGGATTCCGGTTAGCCTTTACGCCATGACCACGGGAGGGGCTTCCCGTGTTGCTCCGGTCGTCCTTTGTATGCATACTGTAGCCAATACCCCGGCGGACGCCCAGGCGCATCTTCCGCTCTCTTCCTCTGGAACTGGCAGCCTTCCCAGTGTTAATGGCGGGTCGGCTTCCGCATTACATTTTCCGAGGCATGCTCAGCGTTCACCGCACGTTACAGCCTGCATACTCGCCAAGTCACTTAATGACCATCTGCTACATCGAAGGCTTCAGCCGTTTCGTTGCCCCCCCCACGGCTGCTCCGATTGCTACCGGCTGGAGCGAAAGTTACCGGATGGGATTTGCACCCACTGAACGACCGTGCCTTTCCACGGCGCACATTAATAAGTACGTTAATCATAGGAGATCGAAATCCAGCTCATAACGAAAGTGACACTTAACCTGCTGAAATCTTAACAAGCACGGAAACAACTTCTTTTGGCAATGTACGCCGATTAACGACCGTATTAATTGGGCCTCAATCGTCTGCATCACTTCAAAACTTCCGTAAATGTCAATTCTGTACGAACGACGATTTTAAAGATTTCAAACGGACAGGATAGTCTCTTGTTGCGCTCGCTCTTCAATGAGCGCTTTCTCTCGCATTTTTCGTTCCTTTTTTTTGCGAATTGCAATTGTTTTCAACAAATCCAGGACAACCATCAGGGGGTTGGCTCTAAGCCCGGACGACCCGCTCCTCTCGGTTGCCTCCAAATCGTCAGGTTGCGGCGCGCCAGGTGAGGAAAAACGAATCACTGGTCAATATTCCCCCGGTGCACCGCCCCTAAAAACTTCACGAGTAAGGCCGTTCGCTCCTTTCGCACAGCAGATCACCCCGCTCAAACCTCGACCCGGCCGCGATCTGCGGTCAAGTCCCTGCCATGGGCACTGCGGTCCCTATCACGAAACATTTCGGCACGATAGTTGCTATTTATTAATGTATTAGTTTCTCGATTAACCTTTCAAGTCAGTTTCAGCAACTGGAGCCATAATCCATGCCAATGAATGAACAACCCCCTTGGGGACAAGATAAGAAAACCACAGAACCGGAAGATTTCGTAGCTGCTCTTATACAAAAAATTAGAGACTCCTTTGCTGGAAACAAACAAAAACCGATTCAAAATGGACCGGATACTCCCCCAGCGGAGAAGCCACCGACCCTTCTCACAAGCGTCAGTAAAATAACCGCGATCGTGGCGGTGGCTATCGTCCTACAAACCGTCTTTTCCAGCTTCTATACCATCAAACCGGGTGAGGTCGGCATCATCCTGCTTTTAGGAAAATACACCCGCACGACACAATCCGGTCTCCATTTCAAAATTCCCTATCTGGAAGAACTGGCCAAGGTTGATGTCGAAAGCGTCCGCAAAGAGGAGTTCGGATTCCGTACCCGAACACAAAACGTAAATACCGCCTTCGACCGCAAGGGGTATGACATGGAAGCACTCATGCTCACCGGTAACAAAGATGTGATCGAAGTCGCTTGGATTGTCCAATATAAGATCAGCGATGCGGTGAATTACCTCTTCAAGGTGCGCGATGTCTCCCAGATGGTCCGTGACGGCTCAGAAACCGTCACCCGGCGGATTGTTGGCAATATGGATTTTGATTATGTGCTCAGCAACCGTGAGGTGCTGGCCGCCAGTGCCAAAAAAGAACTGCAGAGCCAGATGGATCGGCTGCAATGCGGCATCACCCTCGTTACCCTTCAACTCCTGGACATCAATCCTCCCGAACAGGTAAAACCGGCCTTCAACGAGGTCAATGAGGCAGACCAGGATATGAAGAGGCTGATCAACGAAGCGGAGGAGACCTACAACAAGGTCATCCCCAAGGCGGGGGGCAGCGCCAAGCAAATTATTGAAGAATCCAGAGGGTATGCAGCGGAGCGGATCAACCGGGCCAAAGGCGAGACCAATCGGTTCAAGGCTATTATCAAAGAATACCAGGGCGCTGAAGTGGTCACTCGACAACGGATGTATCTTGAGGCTATGCAGGATATCCTTCCTCATATTGAACATGTCTACGTTATGGATAAAAGCCAGCAGAACTTCCTGCCTCTTCTTGATCTATCTAGGAAAATGGACAAGAAACCTCCAGCAACTGAGACCAAGTAAACAACCACATCCCTTGCGGGACTCACTGTCCTTAGGACTCTTTAATCGACACGGCACCCTATGCAAAAAATACTTCATACCCTCATCGTACTCATCATTGGCGCTATAGTTATCACCATTTGGGATGGCTTCTTTATTCTCCCGGAGGGTAAGCAGGCCGTTATTACCCAATTTGGAGCCCCGGTCGGCAAATCGCTGAACCAGGCCGGTCTAAAATTCAAAAGACCTTTTATCCAACAAGTGCAGTATTTTGACAAAAGAATAATCACCTGGAACGGCGATCCCAACCAAATCCCCACCAATGACAAGACCTTCATATACATGGAGAACACTGCTCGTTGGCGCATTGTCGATCCCCTGCGTTTTCTCCAAGCGGTTGGTACGGAAAAAAGGGCCATGTCTTTACTAGATGATATCCTTGACGGTACGGTACGCGACCTAGTCAACAAAAACGATTTGATCGAAATCATCCGCAGCTCGGATTGGTCACCGGACTTTATGGCAGCGGTGGTCGAATCGAGGGACATGGTCCTGCCCCCTAAGGTAGGCAGGGATAAAATCAGCCAGATGGTACTGGATGATGCCTCGAAAATAACACCGCAATACGGCATTGAGCTGATGGACGTTATGTTCAAGCGGGTCAACTACATCGAAACGGTCCGCCTGAAGGTCTATGACAGGATGATTTCCGAACGGAAAAGGATCGCTGCGGAAAAACGTTCGACCGGTGAAGGCCGCAAAGCGGAAATTCTGGGCAGAGTGGAACGCGAGCTCCAGGAGATCACTTCGGCGGCCCAACGAGAGGCGACAGAAATCCGTGGCAAGGCAGATGCAGAGGCGACCCGCATTTATGCAGAGGCCTACTCCGGCCATCCAGAGTTTTATGCCTTCCAGAAGAGTCTTGAAAGCTACCGAAACATCATCACCAAGAACACAACCCTGGTTCTTACTGCAGACTCCGACCTTTTTCGTTATTTGGAGAACCACAAAGTAGGAAAGTAATTATGGGACGAGTATCCAGCAGACCTCTCCATTAAAGATTGTTTATAATCTTAGGAGGATAAACACTGCTTTCTCGCAAATGATCAATAATAGGAGGCTCGGATATTTCACCTTGGGGAATAATAATTTTGCGAAAAAGATCATACATGCCAAGAAGATCCGAGCTATGGCCCTTATCAATACCTTGCTAAAGCAACAGTAGCAACCTAAGCCGAGATATGAATTCGATGCTCTTGCCTAGGTACATCATATCCTTGCATTCATGGACATGACCTGCGGCAAGGTATACGAGACCAACTGGGCCAAACCCCTCAAATTCTAACGGGTGCTTTGTCTGTTTTGATCGTGTTTCGCCGAATACGTCTTGTACCCGGTCTGACCATAAACTCCTGATTACCATTAGACAAAAACAAGATTAGGTCAATGAACCCAAACGACTACCAAATAATCCGGCAACTGTTTGACGACTACCTGCGAATGTATTCAACCCGTGATGAAAGGCTCACCACGCATTTCAGCGAGGATTTTTCGGGCTTTACTGGAGGCGGGGATTTCCTCGTAAAAAATAAGGAAGAATGGGTTGCGATTACCCGCCAGGACTTCGCTCAGATCAAGGATCCGATCCGTATCGAACTTAAGGATTTGGCCATCCAATCACTGGCTGATACGATCGCTGTGACGACCGGCTTTTTCACCATTCATTTGCCAATTGAAGACCACCTCCTCTCAAAACAGACCGCACGCCTAGTCTTGATTTTTCGTTTGGAATCCGAAGGCTGGAAAATATCGCACAGCAGTATATCCATTCCCTACCACCTGGTTCGTGAAGGCGAAATCTATCCAATGAAGGAACTGGTGGACCGGAATCAGTTCCTGGAAAAGCTGGTCGACGAACGGACAAATCAGCTTTCCGAGGCAAATGATAACCTGCAGCAGACCAATGAAAAACTTGCATCCGAGATCGAAGAGCACAAGCAGACCGAGGTGGCGTTGCGGCGGGAACAACTCTTTTCGAAGAAAGTAATCGAGAGCCTGCCCGGCATCTTCTACCTCTACACCTATCCTGAACTGAGATTGATACTTTGGAATAGGGAACACGAATCGCTCCTCGGTTACGGGGTTGGAGAAATCGCAGGGCGTCATATTACAGAGTGGAATGTACCCGAATCCGAAGACGCCGTACTGAAAACAATTGAAGTTGTGATGACTCAGGGCAAAGCTTCGGTGGAAGCCTCTCTTTTGCGGAAAAACGGGGGTTCAGTGCCTTTCATCCTCACCGGCATTAAGTTTGAGGCACAGGGGCAGCGCTATTTGATGGGGCTTGGGATTGACATCACTGATCGCAAGCGGGCCGAGGCCGAAGCCGAGAAACTGCAGGTTCAACTGACTCAGGGCCAGAAAATGGAGTCGGTAGGCCGGCTGGCCGGCGGTATTGCTCATGACTTCAATAACATGTTGGGAGTGATTCTGGGATATTCAGAATTAGCCCTTGAGCGAGTGGAGGCAGGTCAGTCGATGTATTCGGCGCTGCACGGGATCCAGCAGGCCGCGCAACGCTCGGCAGATCTGACCCGGCAACTATTGGCTTTTGCCCGCAAGCAGACAGTAGCCCCCAAAATCCTTGACCTCAACGAGACCGTGGCAGGCATGCTCGACATGCTGCGACGGCTAATCGGCGAAAACATTAATCTCGCTTGGTTACCGAGTGATAGCCTGTGGATGATCAAAATGGACCCCACACAGATCGACCAGATTCTAGCCAACCTGTGTGTCAACGCCCGGGATGCCATCGGAGATACAGGCAAGGTCACTATTGAGACGGCCAACGTGTTTGTTGATGAAGCCTATTGCGTCGAGCACGCTGGTTCTGTCCCTGGCGAGCATGTGCTACTGGTGTTGAACGATAATGGTCGCGGAATGGACCGCGAGACGCTCTCACACTTATTCGAGCCGTTTTTCACCACCAAGGAAATAGGCAAGGGAACCGGTCTAGGGCTGGCCACGGTCTATGGCATCATCAAACAGAACAATGGTTTTATCAATGTCTACAGTGAGCCGGGCCAGGGAACCACCTTCAATATGTACCTGCCTCGGTTCGTGGCCAAGCGTGAACGGTTATTGGTGTCAGAGGCGGCGAAACCGACCGCCCCCGGACACGAGACCATCCTGTTGGTGGAAGATGAACCTATGGTTCTCGAGATGACAGCGGTGATGCTC
>JAQUEZ010000240.1 GCA_028684915.1 Desulfobulbus sp. | reverse complement strand
AATTTTCTCGGAACCCAAAGATAAGGAGTCAACATGACAGCTTCAACGGATTACACCGCCCAAGAAATCATTGTTGTGGCGGGGGCTAAAGTATTGGAAGACAATAAAATAGTCTTTGTCGGGACCGGCCTGCCCATGGTCGCTTCTCTACTGGCCAGTCGTACACACGCTCCGGGACTGATCCCGGTTTTTGAGGCTGGCGCTGTCGGCCCGCCTTTGAAACACGGCCTGCCCGTATCGGTCGGTGATTCCAGAACCTTCACTGGAGCATCCTATGTGAAAGGTCTGAATGGTGCATTTGAGCTGACCCAGCGTGGTTTTGCCGACTTTGGCTTTATTGGTGGCGCCGAGGTAGATATGTACGGCAACCTCAACTCGACCATGATGGGCGATTTTCCCGATGGTTACCAAAAACCTAAAGTCCGTTTACCTGGTTCCGGTGGCGCCTCGGATATGGCCGCTTCTTGTGAGCGAACCATTCTTATCGTCCCTCACGACAAGAAAAAATTTAATGAGAAACTGTCTTATGTGACCAGCCCTGGTCACCTTGACGGTAGCCCCAATGCGCGTTTCAATGCTGGTATGCAGGGCAAAGGTCCCTACAGGCTCATCACCACTAAAGGTATCTTCGACTTCGAAGAAAAAACCAAGCGGATGCGCCTCATCCAAACTTTTCCTGGCGAGACCGTCCAATCCATTCAGGATGCCACCGGTTTCGAGTTGTTAATTGCCCCCAATGTCACGGAATTTGCGGCTCCCACTGTTGAAGAAATTCGACTTATCCGTGAAGAAGTCGATCCGGATGGCATTTTCGTTAAACGCGCCGCCAAATAATAAGGCGATATTCGGCAGTGCCGCTCATAAGCGGCACTGCCTCCTTAATTAGTTTCTATGCAATACCGGCGACCTCTGCGCCTCTACCATACAGTATTCGCTGAATCATTTTTTTATACACCCCGTATTGAGGAAATATAGAAAAATAACCTATGGCCAGAAAGCAGATTTTTTTTGGACATACTTTATGTTACGTAGACCCGGGCTTTCCGGTTTACCTGTTGCACCGACATTTCAAGCACATAAAACATCCGACATATTAAACGGAAAGGAGCTGACAGCATGAAAGTTCTCAAAATCGATCACCTTGGCATTGCCGTACCCAACCTGGAAGACGGAAAGAAATTCTGGTCCGACGTCATGGGATTGAAACTTGAAGGTTCCGAGACTGTCGAAGAGCAGAAAGTTACCACCGCCTTCCTGCCGGTCGGCGATAGCGAAGTTGAATTACTTGTTTCCACATCTCCTGATGGGCCCATCGCTAAATTCATTGAGAAAAATGGTGGTAAGGGTGGCTTCCAACACGTAGCTTTCCGGGTAGAGAATATCGAAGAGGCCCTGGCTGAGTTGCAAGAAAAGGGTGTCGCCCTGATCGACAAAACTCCGCGCATGGGTGCTGGCGGTGCTAAAATCGCCTTCCTCCATCCTAAAGCCACCGGCGGTGTACTCGTAGAGATTTCCGAGCGTTAATCAACTGGATTAATCATTGAGACTTTTGCGGCAACGAAAGTACCAATGATCGACAGATACTGGTGCCGACAGTAGGAGCCTCCACCATAAGGACGTACTGTCGGACCAGTTCGTTTTATTTTAACTGGGGATAAACCCCAAGCTAACCACAAGGAGTAAGTGACATGGCAACTGGATATGAACAATGGGTTGAAATGGCCACAAAGCAGATGAAGGGCAAAGGCCCGGAATCGCTGAACTGGAAATCCCCTGAAGGCATTACCGTTAAACCGCTGTACACCGACGAAGACGTTAAGGGCCTGGAGTCTTTGAGCCTTTATCCTGGCATGGCCCCTTACACCCGTGGACCGATGGCTACCATGTATGCCGGTCGCCCCTGGACCATCCGCCAGTATGCCGGTTTCTCCACCGCCAAGGCATCCAACGAATTCTATCGCAAAAACCTGGCAGCTGGCCAGAAAGGCCTTTCCGTTGCTTTCAGCCTCTCCACTCATCGTGGATACGACTCCGACAACCCTCGCGTTTCCGGTGATATCGGTAAAGCTGGTGTTGCCATCGACTCCATTGAGGACATGAAAATCCTCTTTGACGGCATCCCACTGGATAAGATGTCCGTATCCATGACCATGAACGGTGCCGTTATTCCGATTCTTGCCATGTGGATCGGTGCGGCAGAAGAGCAGGGTGTAACACAGGAGCAGCTGCAGGGTACCATTCAGAACGATATCCTCAAAGAGTACCTGACCCGGAACACCTACATCTATCCGCCAGAGCCTTCCATGCGGATTATTTCGGACATCATGGCATTCGCATCAAAAAACATGCCGAAATACAACACCATTTCCATCAGTGGTTACCACATCATGGAAGCTGGTGCGGACTCTGTTCTCCAGACTGCATTCACCTTGGCTGATGGTGTTGAGTATGTTCGCGCAGCCATCAAGTCCGGTATGGACATCGATACCTTTGCTCCGCGTCTGTCCTTCTTCTTCGGCATCGGCATGAACTTTTTCATGGAAATCGCGATGCTCCGTGCCGCTCGTTTCCTGTGGTACAAACTCATGCAGCAGTTCAACCCGAAGAAACCGCAATCTTCGATGCTGCGTACCCATTGCCAGACCTCCGGTTGGTCGCTCACTGAGCAGGATCCGTATAACAACGTTATCCGGACCACCATCGAGGCCATGGCCGCTACATTAGGCGGAACCCAGTCACTGCATACCAACTCTTTTGACGAGGCTGTTTGTCTGCCGACCGAGTTCTCCGCTCGTATCGCTCGTAACACCCAGATTATCATCCAGGAAGAGACCCACGTATGCAAGGTTGCCGATCCATTAGGCGGCTCCTACTACATCGAGTGGCTGACCAACCAGATCGTTCAGGGCGCCGAGAAAATCATTAACGAAATCGAAGAATTGGGCGGCATGGCCAAAGCCATTGCCTCTGGTATGCCGAAACTGCGCATCGAAGAGTCTGCTGCCCGTCGTCAGGCTCGTATCGATCAAGGTAAAGATGTTATTGTTGGCGTCAACAAACATCGTCTGATCGACGAGAAACTTGACTTCGAAGTTCTTGAGGTACCGGATTCGGTTCGCCTCGAGCAGATCGAGCGCATCAACCAGATTAAATCTACCCGTGACAATGCAAAAACTCAGGCTTGTCTCGAAGCGATCACCAAGGCTGCAGCCGGTTCTGAGAACCTGCTTGCCCTTGCTATCGACGCGGCTAAAGCCAGAGCAACCGTTGGAGAAATTTCTGACGCCATGGAAAAAGTATTCGGTCGTTACGTTGCCACCACCCAGTGTGTATCCGGGGCCTACTCCTCTGAATATAGTGAAGCCAGCTCCGACAGCGCCCAGGTTATTGAAGCCCTGCGCAAACGCACCGGTGACTTCCTTGCCAAAACCGGTCGTCGTCCGCGTATCCTCGTCACCAAGATGGGACAGGATGGTCATGACCGCGGTATTAAGGTTGTTGCCTCCTCCTATGCCGACCTCGGATTTGACGTCGACATCAGCCCGATGTTCCAGACCCCGGACGAAGCAGCCAAGATGGCTATCGAGAACGACGTTCACATCGTCGGTGCTTCCTCCCTGGCTGCCGGTCACAAGACCCTGGTTCCCGAGCTGATCCAGAAGCTCAAAGCTCAGGGTGCTGGCGAGATTATGGTTGTCGCCGGTGGCGTTATCCCGCCCAGCGATTATCAATTCCTTTATGATGCAGGATGTAAAGGCATTTATGGACCGGGAACCCCGATCACTGAATCTGCTGGAAAAGTCCTGGATATGCTGGAAGCGCAGTATTGTAAATAAGTAGGAACTATTCCGCATATTGGTAAACCTGCGAACGGACGGCCTAAAATCCGTCCGTTCGTGTGTTTTCACACCCAAAACTCCACGAAAGGCCAGATATGCATCAAGATCCCAGTTATTTCATTCAAGGCGTCATGGATAATAATCGCCTGATGCTCGCCCGTACCATAACTTTGGTCGAGAGCACCCTATCGACTCATCAGGAGATAGCCAAACATGTGATCAATGAACTGCTGCCTCATACAGGCAAGGCAGTCCGCTTAGGTATTACCGGCGTTCCAGGGGCCGGCAAGAGTACCTTTATTGAGAGCTTTGGCACCATGCTGACCAAACTGGGACATCGAGTTGCAGTTCTAGCGATTGACCCTTCAAGTACCCGCAGCGGCGGTTCCATTCTCGGTGATAAAACCCGGATGGAACGACTCGCAGTCAATGAAATGGCCTTTATCCGCCCCTCCCCTTCCGGCGGTAGCCTGGGGGGCGTTGCTCGTAAAACTCGTGAAACCATGCTTCTCTGCGAGGCGGCCGGTTTTGATGTCATCATCGTTGAAACCGTCGGTGTCGGCCAGTCTGAAACCACCGTGGCCTCGATGGTTGATTTCTTTCTGGTTTTACAAATTTCCGGGGCTGGTGACGAGCTGCAAGGGATCAAAAAAGGCGTTCTTGAGGTAGCCGATGCCATTGTGGTCAATAAGGCCGACGGTGACAATATCAATCGTGCCAAACTGGCTAAAAAACAATATGAAACAGCGCTCCACCTGGTCACTCCCTCTTCACCCAACTGGATGCCTCCGGTTATGACCTGTAGCGCCCTTGAAGAATTAGGCCTAATGGATGTCTGGAATACGGTTGTAAGTCATAAAGAGATTATGACCGGATCTGGTGAATTGCAGAAAAAACGCCGTGACCAGGCCATGTCCTGGATGTGGTTTCTCGTCAATGAAGGGCTGGAACGCTGGTTCTATAACCACGCAGAGATTCAAAAACTTCTCCCCGGCATCAAAGCTGATGTTGAACAGGGGAAAACTGCACCAACCCGCGCTGCCGATGAGCTGGTTTCCAGGCTGGGCAAAGATCTGCTTTTTTAGGCATATATTCCACCCTTCTCTCATTGGCCCTGCAAAACACCCCTCTTTTCCCTCAACGATTCCTCATAAGGGAAAAGAGGGGTTTCTTGCGCCCACCACCTGTTTCTTTGCAGTTAAATTTCTTGACGAGTACATCAATCAAGGGTATAAACCCCGGACCAACAGGTGCACCGCATTAAACTCTCTTTGAATGTTTTGCATTGATTCAGCGTCAACCTGTTGATGCCACATGATCTTCAGTGTGATAGCCGGGTCCTGTGCAATAAAGAATCACCAACTCCGTCAGGTCCGGGAGGAAGCAGCGGTAGTGACACTCTTTATGTGCATAGGGGTGCCCGGCTATCCTTTTTTCAAGGATCCGGACAGAAACCTGTGATATTCATCCTCGCTTCCCCCTCCCTACCTGAGAACTGATTATCGGAATTAGCTGTGTCCTACCTTGTTCTCGCCAGAAAATCCCGCCCGCAAACTTTTGCCGACGTTGTCGGACAAAAACCGGTCGTTCGCACCCTGCAAAATGGACTAACCCAAAACCGGGTAGCCCATGCCCTTATATTCAGCGGTATTCGCGGTACTGGAAAAACAACCCTGGCCCGAATCATGGCCAAGGCGCTCAACTGTGAGCAAGGCCCGGCCGAAGAACCCTGCAACCAATGTCGTTCTTGCCGCGAAATTTCCGAAGGCACAAGTATTGACCTGCAGGAAGTCGATGGCGCCTCCAACCGCGGCATTCAAGAGATCCGTGAGCTGAAGGAAAATATCCGCTTCATGCCCACCAGCTCGCGTTACAAGATCATCATCATAGATGAAGTCCATATGCTCACCACCGAGGCTTTCAACGCCCTGTTGAAGACTCTGGAAGAGCCGCCGGATCATGTCTACTTCATGTTCGCCACCACCGAGTTGCACAAGGTTCCGGTGACCATTCTCTCTCGCTGCCAACGCTATGAGCTTAAACGCCTGACTCACCGTGAACTTGCAGACCATTTTCTCCGTCTCGCCGGCGAGGAAGGTGTTCAGATGGAATCCGAAGCCGTGGACATGATTGTGCGCGAATCCGGCGGCAGTGTGCGCGATGGTCTCAGTTTACTCGACCAGGTTTTTTCCTACTGCGGCACAGAAGTCAAAGCAAGCGAAGTCGGAGAAGTTTTAGGTCTGGTCAGCCACCAATTGGTGGGCCATCTTGGAACAGCGCTGCTCCAAGGTGAGCTGGCAACCATCTATCAGTTACTTGAGCAGATGTACCTTCACGGTACGGATATCAAACGGTTCAGCAACGACCTTTTGCAATGGTTTCGTAGCCTGGTGGTCTGTAAAATCTCCCCCGATCCTCATTCTATGCTCGAGCTTCAGGACGAGGAACTCACCCACCTCCAGGCAACGGCGAGTGCTTACTCGCTAGAGACCATTTCCGCCATGTTCAACCTCCTCCTCGAAGGGTTGGAAAAGACGGCGTTTTCCCAACAACCGCGCCTTTCACTGGAACTGACCTTTATCCGGGCAGTTCAATTTAAGGATGTGGTACCGGTTTCTACCCTGATTAGCCGCTTTGATCAGCTCCTCGCCGGACTGCCCCTTGAACAATTGCCCGCTGCGGCCGCTCCTCCGGTGAACAGGCCGATCGAACAGCTCCAACCAGCACCCGTTGCGCCTCTGTCTCGCCCCATCATTTCCGGCGCAGAGGAAACACCACCCCACCCAGCCATGCAGCCCCTCGCAGCTCTAGAGCCGGTGCCTGCTTTGCAAAAAAAAATCTCTGAAAAAAAAAAGAGAGAGGAACCAACTCCTTCCCCCAAAATACCCCAACCTGAATCCATAGAACCTGATCCTCAGCTCACAGCACCGCAAGGCAATCCACCGGTTGTGGTACCACCCGACGCTGCGGTTTTGCCTGCAGAAACATCGGTTGTTTCGCCCAATGAAGGAAAAAAACGAATCCGTCAGCACTGGGATGGGTTTCTGCAATATGTTCGTGAACGGCAACCATGGATTGCAGCAGCCCTGCAGATGGCCTCATCCATAGAACGCAAAGATGATCAGCTGTTGATTCATTTTGCCGACAGTGCCGACTGCACCATGCTGCGCCAACGTAACAACATCAAAGGGTTGAGCGAATATCTCCTCGATTATTTTCAGGAAAACCTTACATTACAGTTTGAGGTACCCGGAAGTAACGCCTGCTCCGTTGATCCGGCAAACGGACTGGCGGCACAGCATGAACGGAGAGCCCTGGCCAATGAACCCATGGTCCTTACCGCTCTTGATATTTTTACCGGGCAAGTCGGCGATATTCGCATTGGTCCCCGCTACCGCACTCGCAGTGAAGAAACCCCACCTGCCGATGAAGAGGCTGTAAACAGCGATGATTAGGGGGTAAGGCTGCGCTCTTTGCATCTTGCAGCTTGAGTTTTTTAGGAGAGAATACAAATTAAGGTTTTCGATAAAACTGCGGAAGAGGACAACACTATACTCTTCTCCACGGCTTTATGAGGTGTAGATCATGAACATGAGCGATTTAATGAAGCAAGCCCAGCAGTTTCAAGAACGGCTGGCCACGGTACAAAACGAATTGGGCAGCAAGATGGTAACTGGCACAGCAGGCGCTGGTATGGTTACAGCTACCCTGAACGGCAAGGGTGAACTTCTTTCCATTGCCATTGAGCAGGCGTTGGTCCAACCGGACAACACCCAGATGCTCCAGGATTTAGTCGTCGCAGCCGTTAACGACGGATTGAACAAAGCTAAAGAGATGGGCAAATCGGAAATGGGCAAACTGACCGGCGGCATGAATATACCCGGATTGGTCTAAATGCAGGTCATTCCTCCGGCGCTCGAGCGGCTGATCGCCGATCTGACCAAGCTCCCGGGAATTGGCCGAAAAACTGCCACCCGCTTGGCTCTGTACATCTTACGCCGGCCAGCTGCCGAGGCAAAAAATCTGGCCAACGACCTGGTACAACTCCACCAGATGATTCATCTCTGTAGTGGCTGTTTCACCTTTTCGGAGACCGATCCCTGTGCAATCTGCGGTAATCCGAGCCGTAATCCCCGTCTCGTTTGCGTGGTGGAAGAACCAGGCGACCAGATCGCGGTGGAAAAGACCAGTGCCTTTCAAGGCACCTACCATATCCTTCACGGCGTCATTGCCCCTATGGATGGAATCGGTCCTTCGGAGTTAAAGATGGAGGAACTGCGCCTCCGAGTGCAAAACGGTCATGTGGATGAAGTGCTCATTGCCACCAGTTCCACAGTGGCTGGAGAGGCAACAGCTTCCTATATTGCCGATATGCTTCAAAACACCGGGGTTTGCCTCAGTCGTCTCGCCTGTGGTATCCCCATGGGCATGGATATCAAATATGCTGATGAGCACACCCTCGCAAGGGCCATTGAATCGCGCCAAGCGGTGCGTGAACGATTGTAGCAAAAACGCTTTATTGCGTAATCCCCGCCCTCACCTTAAATAACAATTATAAGAGAGATGTTGTTCCTTCTCAGGATGCTCTTTACCCGTTGATTAGCCCCCCTATCGACCACTACGCTCAATGCGTATGCGGTCATTTCTGCACGCATAGCGGCTACTTTCTGCTTTTTCGCCAAGGAATCCGGCTATCATATGGCCACACCTTTTCCCGTCTCGAATTTTTCAGCCAGAACCAATCTAATCTCATACAGACACGCCCCTTGGCAGAGTAGAAGCAAATTGTCAGCTGCTCGCTGATCACCAGCGTCCTGGTTGAACTTTTCCGTAAATATTTTTTGCGAAATGGCCCCTCCGCTATTTTCTACCAGATATTTTCCTGCAGTACCGTTGTTGAAAGTGATCACCGCATCAACCGCTTTACGGAAATAGTGGTCATCGTCCATGGCTGTTTGGCAAGTTCCGTGTTTGCGCCACTCGTAGGTCCTAAAATCAGAGGCGTAGTACCAGTTGCGTATCCATGGCTGGGTAGGCAATGGTCGCTTGTTGCAGCCGCAGCGAACCGCCGGAGCGTTATCCATAGTAAAAGCCACAAGAGCGTCTGCTTGGCCATAACCTATGTAGTGCCTGAACGAGAATTAAAAAATATCGATAAATCAGAGTGTTATTATAACGGCCGTAGGTGAAGAAAATTTGATCGCAGGCAATAAGGATAGCGGAGTATTGATGTAACATATTGATTATTATG
>JAQUEZ010000049.1 GCA_028684915.1 Desulfobulbus sp. | reverse complement strand
GCGGCACCAGGATTAGGAATCCTGTATAATATATTTAAAACCATATAATTATAAATAATTGTCGCAATTTTGGGCGCAAACTTCAACCGGAAAGCATCTCACAATCAACTAGACGGACCTCTTCGTCTTCTTTTCTTTCTTTTTGCCAGTTACTGACAATTCTAATCGCCCCATTCTTTCTTCAAGGGACTCCAGCTTCCTAGCCATATCCACCTTCTCTCGGCGTTCTTCCATGGCCTTGTCCAAGGCCTCGACCACACCGCTCAAGATGGTGCTGTACTCGGTTTCTGAATCGAGCATTGCCAAAACTCGCTGTAGGGTTTCGGATTTTGTTTTCTCCGGATGGCGATCAATGCTTTCAGCACGGGATTGCGTATCCCTTGAAGGCCCAAACCGTGAAACTCCTTGACTCTGTACCACCATCCCTTCCTCAATCGCCCGTCCGAGGGTGAGCATTGCTTCATACGTTATACCGAAGTGATTGGCAATTTTAAGACGGATCTCTTCGGCCGCCGGCTTTCTCCCCTTGATCACCGCATTGAGATAGCCGCGATCAATGTTCTGTGCGACGGCAAGCCGCACTTGTGCCCCCCTTCCCTCTTGATGAAGCAGGAAGTTCAGGGCTGCCCGAAACATATCTGCGATCACATTGCTCATGATACATGAATAGAGCAAATGCTCATCAAAAGAAAGGGTAAAATTAACCATGCAATCAATCCGTATAGTTATGCAAAAAATGTAAAGTCGCTTGCACATTATTCAGTACAAGAATTTTGTTGAACCTTCATGGCACGAGTTTTTTTTACTCGTTATTTTAAACCTATAGCGCAATCGCGTTTCAGGAGTCCTTTGCCATGAAAACGTTCTGCTGCAAGGCTTGTCGACGAATCCACCCTGTCAACCCGAGGAACCTCAACCAACAATACTGCAATCGTGCCGACTGCCAGCGAGCACGAAAAAGAGAATGGCAGCGGAAAAAACGAGCCTCAGATCCTGATTACCGACAAAACCAGATCGATGCACAACAACGGTGGCGGGATCGACATCCCGGCTACTGGCAAGAATACCGAAAAAGAAAAAAACGCGCCCCATCCCCAAATCCCCCCGAGGTAAAGATGGACGGATTACTCCCGAATTTCTCCATACCTCCAGGAGCATACATCTTAGCTCCTGTTCAAGACCAAGACTTCAAGATGGATGCGTTCCAGGCAATAATCTTCCCAATTTCAGCCAGTTACAATCAAGCAAAAGACGACACTATAGGCAAGTTAGTCGCCTTCGCCTACGGTCTCATGAAGGATAACGGACAGGTTCGAACCCCGCCCAGCTGTTCCCGATAACAACAGCTTTCCAGATCATCAGCGAGCCCCTTCGCCTTGCTTTGGGGGGTAACGATAACCTGGAAACGCACGGCAATAAAATTGAGCACATGCTCACGACTTGAGCAATCGCTCAATTTATTAAACAAAAACAGCATGTTAATAACAATTTTTTCTTGACTACACTCTGAATATTCACCAAACAGTTGACTATGAGTGCAACTAAAGAGCGGATCACCCAAAAACAGATTGCTCTCCGGGCGGAAATCTCGCCCGACTTTTTCAGCCATATCCTTCATGGCAGACGGCCTTGCCCGAAAGCGGTGGCGGTTCGCCTCGAAATGGTCACCGGTATCAGCAAGGTCATCTGGGTATGGGGCTCTCCTGAGCAAATCCGAGCGGAGGTTACAAAGGTATGCGCCAATGATACGCAACACATCCATGACAATCGATGAGGCAGCTCAGCTTGCCAAATGCAGCTACCACACCATTCATCGGGCAATCAAAAGAGGTGATTTGGCAGCCTATAAGCCAGGAAAAACCGTTCTGATTTTGGAAGCTGATCTGAATGCCTGGTTTGAAAGCAAGCGAATTAGGGCAGTGAAAGCTGGGCGTCCTCGTCGATCCATCGACATTCGTAAACGCTGATCCGCATCATCGCACCAATCTGAAATACGGAGGCGGATATTTCAAACAAATTCTTTCCCTCAGAACCACAGCCGACCGACCTGCTCAAGCATCGCTGCTTTGACTCGCTGCCGCCGGAGATACGGCAGAAGATTGAGGCTTTTGAGCAGACCCCTCGGTTTCCAGACTGGCCGGAGAAGACTCGCGGCATCCCCAATGTGTGCCTGCGTTCCGCGCTGTTTGCGGTGATCAAAAGGGGGCGACGAAGAACTGTCGACCGCGAACCCATCGCCTCGCTCAAAGGGGTGACAATCCACTACACCGGCTGGCGATTGGATCAGGGCGATTTTGACGTCTTGGCGCAAGCGCTCCATTTCCTGGCTCGAAACCCCGATCCAAAGGCACGGCAGTGTCTCCGCATCAGAGCCAAGCCCTTCCTCGCGGCCATAGGACGGCAGAGCGGTAAGTCAGGCCGGGAATGGCTCAAGCAATCACTCCGTCGGTTGGCAGGCTCGAAGGTGGAGATCACAATTGATCTCCGGCACAGTCCGCAGCAGGGGAACTTTGCCTACACCGGCCCTCTCATCGATGAACTGTACTCACGCGACGAAGAGCTGTTCTCGGCAATCAGCATCAATCCCAAATTAGCAGGCCTCTTTGATGTCGGCTGGACCCAGGTGCAGTGGCAACAGCGGCTGCAACTCAGAACGGATCTCGCCAAGTGGTTGTATGGCTTTTACGCGAGCCATAGGTCGCCTTTTCCGGTGAAGGTGGCGACCTTGAAGCATCTGTGCGGCTCGGAGTGCGCCCGACTGGTTGACTTTCGCCGGGGCCTGCGAAACGCCATGAACGAACTGATCGAGGTAGGTGCAATTTTGGGGTGGAGTATTGATCAGGACGACAAGTTGACTCTGGTCCGCCTCTCCCCAATCCCCCCGGAATGATGGGGGCACAGCAGGCACGATTAGTGGGCATTGCAGTCACAAACCGTGGGCATAGCAAACACAGCGGTGGGCATTGCACTCACAAAAATGTGGGCATTACACTCACGTTTTGTGGGCATTACACTCACGACTGCTCAATTTTTCGAGCCTCCAACTTGTTGCAAAAACTCGGTTTTTCCGGAGGGACCCGACCCCTCTAATCATCTTTAATCTTTTTTTAATCTTAAAAGAAGGGCGGACCACCCTCCATCTCCCATGACAGCACCGAGCGCCATCCAGCCAACCACCGACCATGAAATCTGGCTCACCGCCATGGATTGGGTCCGCTTCCACATGCACATTGTCCACTGGGTCGCGAATCCCTATCTCCCGTACATGGCAGCAGATGAAGACGACCTGTTTCAAGAGGCCATCATGGCGACGGCACAGGCACTGATCGTAGCGCGGAAGAAAAACTCACCCCAGAAGCTGATCCCTTTCTTCCGCGTCATCTTTAAAACCCACTGCCTCAAAATGGCCGCCGGTGTCCAACCGGTTCACATACCGCATGACCTTCTACCTTGTCCTGCACTCCAAGAAGAAGCGGGCGATCCCTTTGAACCATGCCATGGGGAGATCGAGAGAGCACTCCAGGGGATCAGTGGTCGAAAACGGGAGATCTGCGCCTGGATCCTCCAGCAAGAGTTGCCAGTGACCACCCTGGAGGTAGCCCAACACTTCAACGTAAGCCGACGGCAGGTCTGCCGTCTTCTCCACAACACCCTCATTCAACTCACCGAGGCCAACTGATGAACGACCATTGCCCAACCATCACCGATTATGCCCGTCAATCCCACATTCCCAGGACAATCCTGCTGCTCATGGAGCGTGAGGAGATCATCCAGGATCCGCTCACCCAGGAAGACCTAATCGGCCTGCATCTGGTGGAGCAGATCTGGGGCAACAGGGCTGTGATGCGTGCACAACTCAATCGAATGTCACTGCATACCAGGGAGCGATTCATCCGAACCGTGGCCCTCAATTCGAAATGGGAACGCTACGCCTACTCCCGTTACTTCAACCAGGAACCAGAGAACCGTTTGTCCCTGACCCAAGTCATCGAAGAAATCCAGATCACCTTCCGGTTCGAGATGACCCGAAAACAGATCAACCGCATCCGAAAAATTCGCACCCAAGCGCAGGTCGCCAGGCATCGCGAAAAGAAAAAAAAGGAACAGGACGATCTCTTACAAAGCACAAACTAAGAAGTAAGAAACAACGTTTCTTGGTGATTACCAAATCCCATTCAAGTGGCTACGCAACGAAAGAATCAAAAATCAGGTCACCCCCCCGGAAAAAAGAGAGTGAGGAAACCATGAACCTACACCTGATCTGCATACTGGCCCTTGGCCTGCTCCTGAACGGATCCCTGCTTATGGCCAGGGAGATTCGTCAGGAACGCTTGTCCCTGTTGAGCGAGACTGTGCGCTTGACCGACCAGGAGACTTTCGTCCTCACCGGTACGACCAACCTGCGCCATCTCGCCTGCGGCGAACGGGTGGATAGGCCCTTGGGTGTTTGTGCGCTTCCGATGGTCCATTTCCAACTCGGCAGAGCTGAGCTGTCGGAGACCGAACAAAAGTCTCTGCTGGCAACCCTGGAACTGTGCTCCATTGCTCCGGGAACCGGCTTGATCGACACCGGTCACACCTGTTCGCTGGGCACGGAAGATCGCAACCGCTTCCTCTCCCAGGAGCGGGCGGAACTGGTGGCAACGGTTCTTCGCTCCCACGGCTACACCGTCTCCGAAGTAGCGGCCATGGGCTCGCAGCAACCCCTACCCGGCAACGAAGACTTGGCCAACAACCGGCGAGTCGAACTTGCCGTTATCCAGCCGTAACCTGCCTGAACGGCAGATATTTCAACAACCCTTTGAAGGAGACCACGATGAACCCAATGCACCGCTTCCGCAAACATTTGCACATGACCACCTGGATGGCTGCTGTGCTGTTTTCCCTGCTCAAGGCAGGTAACGCCTTGGCCATGACCGTACCGGCAGCAGGCTCCTTTGCCTATGACCTCTACGACATCGGCGTCAACCAGATCCTGCTTGGCCCGGTGGGCTTCACCGGCGGGGTGGCCTGCATGTGCGTGGCCGCGATCCTGGCCATCAGGCAGATGATCCTGCCGGCGGCCGGCGTGGTTTTGGGCGGGGCCTTTCTGCTCCGGGCCAACACTGTGGTTGAGACCATCGGCGCCTTGATCTGTTGAGGGGCACATGGCCGGCTCATCCCGCAAATTTCCCCAGTATCTCTCCCGACCCTTCCAGGTGCTGTGGTTTGAGGTCGATGAGCTGGCCATTTTTACGTTCACCCTCACGGTTGCCCTGATCTACGGCGGTCTGGCCTGGGTCGTCTTTGTCGGCGTCCAGTACGGATACATCCGCACCAAGAGGAGCAAACCCAGGGGCTTCCTCAAGCACCTGCTCTATGCCTGCGCCTTGCTGCAGATGAAAAACTATCCCGGTTACTTTGAACAGGAGTTCCACGAGTGAAACTCAACACCTATGTGCAACAGAGCAGCAACCTTTTTGCCCGCAACCGGTTGCTCCAGTTTGTGGTCATCGTGCTGGCGGTCTGCCTGGTGTTCACCTCCTTCATAACCTACCGGGCGGTACGCTACCAGAAGGTGATTCTCATTCCGCCGCAGATGACCGGCACGGTTGAATTTGTCCAGGGCAGGCCGACCGAGGCTTACATCCAGGACATCGGCCGGCGGATCATCTCCCTGGCCACCACCTATTCGCCCAGCACGGCACGCAAGCAGTTCAACGAGCTGCTGGTCTACTACGCCCCCGAGTCCTACCCCGAGGCTTCCACCCTCTGGTACTCGCTGGCCGGACGGATCGAGGAGTCCCAGGTCAGTTCGGTGTTCTATCCGCAGACCCTGAGCATGAAGGACAACCGTATCGAGGTGTTTGGTGATTTGAAGCAGTACACCGGCAACACCCGGCTGGAAAACACCACCCGGACCTATTTCCTCGACTACCAGATCAGGGACGGCCGGTTTTCCCTGCTGGCCTTCAAGGAGAAGGGAAAATCCGGAGAAGAGAGGAGTGAAAAATGAAGAGACTGTGCCTTTCCATCGGCTGCTTGTTGCTGACCACCGGCCATGCTGTGGCCGGCGAGGGCGTTCCCGCCGAGGTCCCCACCATGGTGGAACTCTCGGCCCGGGAGATCAACCGCATTGTCTGCTCCGGGCAGATGAGCGATCTGATCTTCTCCGAAGAGAAGGGGCTGACCGGCCACTTCTCCGGCAACAATGCTTTCATCAAGTTCACCGCCGAGGAGGTGGGAGGCCAGCTGAAGTACAGCAAGGAGCCCAGCGAGATTTACGCGGTCTGCAACGGTTCGGTCTATACCATCATCGGCGCCCCGGCGGAGATCAACGCGGTCACGGTCCGGCTTGCTCTGCCCAAGAGTGAGACCGTGGAGAAGAACATCGTCCGATACAAGAACATGCCGCTGGAGAAGCAGGCCCTGCAACTGATCAAGGAGGCCTATGACGGGGTGTTTCCTTCGAGCTATCAGGTGATCGATAAAAAACAACCGGTGTACCTCTGCTCGGACCTTGATCTGGTGCGGCAACAGGTGGTCGAGATCGAAGGCGTCGGCCTGCGGCTCAAGTCCTTCAAGGCAACCTCCCGGTCGGCCAGGGATCTGGAACTGGCCGAGAAGACCTTCCTTACCGCCGCTGTCGGCAACCCGATTCTGGCAGTGGCCATTGAGCAGCACAACCTCAAGCCCAAGCAGTCAACCCGGATCTTTGTGGTGGAACGCAAGGATCTGCCTGCCGCAACCATGGCCACCCTCGATACCGGAGCAGAGCCATGAAAATCAAGGAACGGTTCAATCGGCTCACACTGGCACGGAAGAAAATCGTCATCTGGTCGCTGATAGGGGCTGTCCTCCTAGTGATCGTGGTGACCGGCTACAACTCCCGATCTACTCATCAACCAGGGCAGAGTGGCGAACGCAGCCAGAATACCCGGCTTGATCCGGATCTGATGGAGAAGACCATTGTCCGCGAGTACCGCCGCAAGCTGGAAGAGCTTGAAGGGCATGTCTCCACCATGCAGCGGGAACTGGAGCGGGGCCGGAAGGATTTGGAAGCGACTGAAAGGAGCAATCAGAAACCTACTCAGGAAAAAGAGCTGCCCAAGATACCCGAAGCCGGTGAGATCGAACACGGCAAGGCTCCCTTCCCACCACCGATGCAGCCACCGGTCACCGGAGCTGAGGAAAATCCGCATATCGCACCTGCCGGGGGCCAGAAGGACAAGAAGCGGGTCGGCAAGATCACTGTGGTCAAGAACGATAGCCTACCCAAGGGGGATGCAAAGAAGAAAGGCCGGACCGTGTACCTGCCGCCGTCGTTCATGGAGGCCAATCTGCTGACTGGCTTTGATGCGGCCACCTCGGGCACAAGCAAGAACAGCCCGGAACCGTTGCTTCTACGGATCAAGACCCCGGCGGTCCTACCCAATGACATCAAGGCAGAACTCTCCGGCTGTTTTGTGGTGGCCGAGGCGGTGGGCCGGCTCGACAAGGAGCGGGCCGATGTGCGGCTGGTTTCGCTCTCCTGCCTGAGTAACGAGGGCAAGGCAGTGATCGATGCCCAGGTCAAGGGCTTTGTTACTGACTCGGATTCCAAGGTGGGCCTCTCTGGCCGGGTGGTCTCGCGCATGGGTGCGGCCACGGTCCGAGCCATTGTCGCGGGTTTGTTTGAAGGCGCCGGCGATGCTCTCAAGTCCTCGGCCACCACCACCTCGACCTCGGCTTTGGGCTCCACTTCCACCATCGACAGTGCCCAGGTCGGCAAATCCGCTCTGGGTGCCGGCCTCTCTCAAGGTTCCCAGACCATGAGCGATTTCTACCTCGATCTTGTCAAGCAGACCACCCCGGTGATCGAGGTTGGTGCGGCCAAGAAGATCACGGTCATCATCTCCGAGGGCAAGGAATTGGAGATCAGGGACATCAAGAACAATGAGTTTGCGCAACAGTGAACAAGGAGCAGTCATGAGACGAATACTCGCCTGTCTTGCCGTGCTCGTCTTGGTCTCCGGCTGTGCCGGGGTTAAGGATGCGGTGAATCCCTATGAAGAAAACTTCCGCTGCAAGGCCAAGGACAGTGAGGGCAAGTGCCTGGATACGCCGACCGCTTACAAGGCAGCCCGGCTTCCTGACGGTCAAGTGAGCGAGGCAGCATCAAACACCTCTCAAGTCGAGGCCCAGAACAGCCGTTACAAGGCGCTTACCGATCTGTTGGAAGCACCGGAAACCCCGGTGCTCAACCCGCCGAAGATCCTGCGGGTACTGCTGTTGCCTTACAAAGGAGAAAACAACGAACTGTTCATGACCCGGTACGCCTACCTGGAGATTGAACCCTCCCAGTGGGTGCTGACCGAGGTCAGTGAGAAAAAGCCATGATCTCCCTGCTGGAAAAAATAGGCTTTGGCCCTGGTGCATACCTCAAGCAGGCGGACCTTGAGCGGATGACCAGCCGGCATCCGTTCTCGGCCTACCTGAACTATCTGGCCTATGACTACAACCTCGACATCTACCTCAACCAGGATTGCAGTCTGGGCATGCTCTGGGAATGCACCCCGCTGACCTTCGCCGGTCCCAAGGCCCTGACTTCGCTGGAGGGGTTGTTTCGGGCCGGGCTGCCCAAGGGGAGCGTGCTCCAACTGATCCTCCATGCCGATTCCCATATTGCCCCGATTCTTACCAGCTACCGCAAGAGCCGAACGGTGGCGGACATCATCGTCCGCACCAGCACGGATCAGATCATCGATTTCATGGAGCAGGGACAGCGAGGCCTGTCTGCCTGCTCCAACATCCCAGTGCGTAATTTTCGGTTGTTCGTCGCGGTCAAGCTACCCGGAGATATGCCTGAGGCGCCGAATCCCGAGGACTTCATTGACCGGGAGAGAGCAAAACCCCTCCAGGATATCAAGCGGCAGATCACCGAAACCTTGAAGGCGGCGCTGCTGTCTCCACGCTCCCTGCAGCCGGGTGACCTGCTCGAATGGGCGCGGCGGTTGTTCAACCACTACCCACCGGGGTACCCGGAGCACAATTTCACCGCCTATAACGATACCATCCCCCTGCGTAAACAGATCTTCAATGCGGACACGCTCGTCAAAGAGAAGGGAGATCACCTCCAGGTGGGCGACAACTACTTCTGCTGCACCACCCCCAAAATTATCCCCACCGAGGTCGATCCCTTGCAGACCAATACGCTCTTTGGCGGCATCTGGGGCCTGGTCTCGGATATGGACCAGATCAAGACCGGCTTCCTCTACACCCTTAACATCCTCTTTGAGCAGGGTTTGGAGACCAGGATTCACGCCAAGTGCAACCTGCTCTTGAATCAACAGGCGGTGGGCTCGTTATCCCCTTTGCTGCGGAGAAAGCAGGAAGAGCATCTGGAGGCCACCGATGCCCTGGAACATGGGGTCAAGTTCGTCCGTATCATCCCCATCCTCCTGGTCTGGGACCGGGAGCTGGAAGGGGCACGCGAGTCCTGCACCCGGGCCCGTCGGATCTGGGAGGATAACGGCTATGTCATGCAGCAGGATTCTTTCATCCTCAAAATTCTCTTCCTCTCCGCTTTGCCCTTCGGTCTCTACACTACTGGCAAGAACGTCGACAACCTGGAGCGGGATTTCATCGCGCCGGTGCCCTCGGTCACACCCTTGCTCCCGATCCAGGGCGACTTCGCCGGCACCGGCGGGGTGCCGAAGCTGATCTTCACTGGCCGTAAGGGCCAACTGGTCAGCCTGGACTTCTTTGCAAAGGGTGCGCCCAACCATAACACCGTCTGCTGCGCCACCACCGGCTCGGGCAAGTCCTTCCTGGTCAACTTCCTGGCCTTCAACTACTACGCCTGCGGCTCCCTGGTGCGGATCATCGACATCGGTGGCTCGTACAAGAAAATCGCCAACATGCTCGGCGCCCGCTATCTCGACTTCCAGCCGGGCGCCACGGTCTGCCTCAACCCCTTCACCTCCATTCAGGAACCAGAAGAGGAACTCAAATCGGTGACCGCTGTCTTCGCCCAGATGGCCTATTCCAACTCGGATACCGACAAATGCGACGACACCGAGCTGAACATGATCCGCAATGCGGTTCGCTGGGCCTGGCAGCAGAAGGGGCAGGAGGCTGATGCCGATACGGTCTATGCATTCCTGGCCAAGTTCCCTGAAGTGCCGGCAGCGGATTTCGACTCCATGAGCGACAATCCGACCTTGGTCGAGGTGGCACGAAAGCTGGCCTTCAACATCCGGGAGTTCACGAGCCACGGCTTTCACGGCAAGTTCTTCACCGGTCCCTCCACCTTCGACATCCACCGCGATGCCTTCGTCGTATTGGAGTTGGAGAATCTCAAGATCCAGCCCGACCTGTACCGCGTGGTCACCCTGCTGGTGCTCAATGCGGTCACCCAGGATCTCTACCTCTCCGACCGTTCCCGATCCCGGCTGATCATCTTTGACGAGGCCTGGCAGTTTCTAGGCAAGGCCGCCATGCTCGGCCCGGTGATCAACGAAGGCTACCGTCGTGCCCGCAAGTACAACGGCAGCTTCATGATCATCACCCAGTCGATCCTTGACCTCGACAGCTTCGGCGAGGTGGGCCGGGTGATCAACGGTAACTCGGCCTTCAAGATCTACCTCGAATCCTCGGATTTTGATCAAGCCCGTAAGCAGGGGCTGATCGAGTATGACGACTTCGTGCTCCAGTTGCTCAAAAGCGTCAAATCCAATCCCCCCAAATACTCGGAGGTCTTTTTCGATACCCCCTTTGGTCTCGGCGTGGCCCGGTTGGTGGTCAACGACTACGACTACTTTATCTACACCTCCAAGCCTGCCGAGATTGCCGCCATCGAGGCCATGGTTAAAAATGGCCTCAGCTATCACGAAGCCATCCTGGAGATGGTTGCCCGGAGGGAACAGGATGGACTCTAAACTTCTTTCTGCTCTATGGATCATCACCTGTGCCACCCAGGTTTGGGCAGCGCACACCCGGCTGGAACCCGTGGGACGGACCTATCCCATTGTCGAGCAGGACATCACCAAGGAGCTTCAGCAGAAAGCAACCACGATTGACCTTGATGCCCTGTTCGATACCCATAATCGTTACCAGCCGGCCAACCTGCATACGCTGCCCCGAGCAGCGAGCGACCGGGTATTCACAGTCGACCTGACCCATACCCTCGACCATGAAATCAAGGATAGCCAGGGTAACCTGCTCTATCCCCAGGGCTTCACTTTCAATCCCTTGCAGTATGCCGGGTTGAGCGGCGGGTTGGTGGTCATCGATGGTAGCGATCCAGAGCAGGTCGAGTGGTTCAAGGGCTCTCCCTATTTCCAGAACCAGCGGGCCATCCTCCTGCTCTCTGGTGGCTATGCCGCCGAGGTGAAACAAGAACTGAAGCGGCCGGTCTACTACCTGACCCATGACATAGCCGCCCGACTCCAGCTTAAGGCCGTACCTTCGGTGGTGGTCGAGCAGGACAACAAGCTGACGGTTCGGGAGGTGCGTCTTGCAGCGAAGCCTTAAAAGGATGCTGGTGGTCTGCCTCCTTTTTCTGGCGCCGTTCCCGGCCCATGGCAAAGGCGGGGTTCCCTTCAATCCGATTACCGACATTCACTGGTCAGAGATTGATTTTACCGTCGAGGGTGTCTGTTTCTGCCCCAGAGCTTGGGGCGTCGAGGTTGGCCTCATTGTCAGTTATTGGGAACCCTTTCTCCTTTTGGACACTTCCTCGGTTGCCTTCTATTCCGCCACCCTGGGAACCTCGGTTGGGGGGAGTGTGACCGACGAGATCGGCGGCAAGAACAACAGCTCGGATGCGGTCAATCTGGCCAACGAGTCCACCTTTGCCCAGTCGCACGCCTTCCTTCTGCCCCTGATGCCATGGATCTGTGACCGCAGCGATTACGGCGCCTGGTGGAGCGAGTATGATCCCATGTGGCAAAACGATGAACTGGCCGCCTTGCTCACCCCCGAGGTCTCCCTCTATGCCAATAAGGCCATGGTCATGGGCTGCATGGCTGATGCCACCGCCGCCAATGCCGGTTGGCCGCTGGATGCCATGCCCTGGTGTGTCGGCAGTGGCGGCTCGGCCTATCCAATGACCGGCCATGTCGACAACGACAACATCGTCCAGGCCAATGCCACCGCTGCTTACCGGATGCTCTACAAGCTCAATCGCATCGGCATGATCTGCGATCCCTTTCCGCAATGCGGCTGCATGTACACTTCGGTCTGGATCAAGAGCCATTACAAGATGAACGTGGCCAGGCCCGGGATCAGGGGCGTACATCCCATCGGCCGGGCAACCGCCCTGTATGACTCCGGACTCAACACCCCCTTTATGGGTGCTCTGGGCTCCAACGACGAGTTCCTCTGGGTGGTCTACCGCAAGCAACGGTGCTGCACATGCTGCGAATGAGTGGGAGGCTGCTGGCGGTGGCGCTAATCATCTCCCTCTTTCAGGGTGAGCGGGTCGTTTGGGCAGAAGTAGTCAAGGCGGTCGGAGAACAGGTTGAGAAAATCGTCGAACAGGCCCAGGCGACCGCTGAAACCATGCACCTGCCCGAGAATGCTCATAACGACAAGGGCCAGGAAGCTGCTCGACAATCAGTGGAAAAACTGAAGGCTCCTGCGTTCCAGGAGCAAGTCCGTTGCCAGATGGAAAGGATTCAGCAAAGTGGTCCGCAACAAGAACAAGCGATGAAAACGCAGGACAACAGTACGCTCACCCCCCAGGAGTCGGTCTACCTCTTTCTCTCCAGCTCCGTACCGGAGGCGATGGTGAATCGGTACCTGATTGATGTGAATCGAGCCGGCGAGCAACGGATTGTGCCGGTCCTGTTTGGTCTTCCGCAGGGATTGGAAGGCAAGCGAGTCAATGCCGACTATTTCAGCCGGGTAATGCAGGCTGATCCGGTATGCCGGGATATCCCCGAAGCTCCATGCCAGCGGCTGGCAGTGCCGCTCAAGGTCAATCCGGAGTTGTTTGCAAGGTACCACATCAGCGAGGCGCCGGCCCTTGTCTATGACAACGGCCAGGATTCCTGGTCGATCCAGGGGGAGGTGGAACTGGCTTTCTTGTTGGAAAAGATCGGCAAGGCGGCGAACAGTCCCGCGCTTGCAGGCATCAGTGCCCGATTGCGAGGTAACCAATGAACGAACCGATAGAAATGCGTGTCAAAGAAAGCAGGGCAACGGTCTCCCCCGGCTACCTGGAGGTGGTCGGTATTGTCCTGGTCATCGTTCTGGGAGTGCTCTTTGCCTACGACCGATTCTTGGCACCCAAAGTGGGGGTAGCTGATCTGAAAGGTTACCTACAGGAGCAAAAGACCTTGCTCGCGGCCGGGGCCATAACCGAGGACCAATGGAAACGAAATCTCGACTCTCTGGAGCAGGTGTTCAGGGAACAACCTTCTCGCCAACTGATCATCCTCAAGGATGTAGTGCTGCATCATGACCCGGATACTGAAATCAAGCTCAAGTAGACCATGGTGGCGGTTGAACCGGCGGGAACAGGCTGTAGCCCTCGTCTTTCTTGCCTTCATCCTGGTCGGCGCCTGGTTGCCCGGCCGCATTACCGTAGCCACCAGTGGTTCGCTTGACCACCGGGTCTTTTTCCTGCTCCCAACTCCAGCCAAGGTGGAGCTGGGCGATTACCTGGTCTTTCGCCACCAAGATCTCTCGCAGGTGCAGCCGGGACTTCGTGCCGATCATGACCAGATGATCAAGAAGGTGGGCTGCCTTCCGGGTGAGCAACTCACCACGGATTATGCCCACTGGTTTACCTGCAATGGCCGGCCGCTGGGGCAGGCCCTGGTAGCCGACAGCAAGGGCCGGTCTTTGCCCCGCTTCTCGTTCAACGGGTTGGTTCCGGCGGACAAGCTGTTCATGGTCGGCACCCATCCCCGCAGTTATGACAGCAAATATTTTGGATTTATCGATGCACATGAGATTCGTCATCAGGCTCTACCGCTTTGGTAGCCTTGGGTTATACCTGGCACTGCTGGCATCTCCAGTCTGGTGTGGGACCACCATGCCCTCGGCGACCACCAGCTTTTACCTGGAGAGCAAGCACGGCTGGTTCTGGTATGAGGATCCGGCTCCTGCGGCCGAGGGGGACCGGGAAATGCCAGCAACTGAACCCACAACCTCCGCCAGCATGCCGCGTGAGGTGTCCTTGGCCCACTATTCCACGGAAGCCCTGTGGAACATGCATCCGGATGATTTTCAGCAGTTACTGAATGGTCTGCAGAAGAAGGCAGTCCAGTATCCCACCGAGCAGAACATTCTTGAGTATCTCTCCATCCAGGATATTGCCCGGCGCAAGGCCCTGGCCTACGCCAATGCCACCCAGTATGTCACCCAGAAGCGGGCGGACCTGTTCAACATCAACCAGGTCTATCCAACCTCCAGCCCTGGAGCGGTAGCCCGAGTGCAGATGCAGCAGGAGGAGATTGCGGTAACCATCCGCGAGGCAGGGAAAGATCATGCCCTGTTGTTCTTTGCCGCAGCCGGTTGCGGCTTTTGCGAGAAGCAGGCCCAGATCCTGGCCTACTTCGTCGACAAGTACGGCTGGCAGGTCAAGCCGGTGGACATGGAACGTGAACCCAATATCGCCCTGCGCTTCAACATCACCACCACACCCACCTTACTACTGATCAGGCAGGACCGGGAGTCCTCGATGCGCATTGCCACCGGCGTGGCCACCCTGCCGGAAATCGAGCGCAACCTCTACCAGGCGATTCGCTCCATGCGGGGTGACACCTCCATGGAATCCTTCACCACCTACGATTTTCAGAAGGGCAGCGCTCTGGACCCGACCTCGATCCTGAAGATTCAAACACCCTGGCAGGCTAACGGTCCAGTCAACAAGTCATCCACGAGGCCATCACCATGAGAACAACATTCCTTTCCGTCGTTGTTGCTGTGACCCTCTCCGCCCAAACGGCGCAGGCCGGTTGGGTCGACGACTGGCTGGTGCAGCATGCCGGCAGCACCCCCAACTACTTCAGCGGCCAGCAGCGCGGCTACTACTCCGGCGGCAGTTTCTCCGGTCGCTGGCACAGCACCGCCGAATATCCGGTCACCGTCGAGGCGCCCCGGATCAAAAGCGGCTGCGGCGGCATCGATGTATTCATGGGCGGCTTCAGCTTCATGAACACCGATTACCTGGTCAACAAGCTCCAGGCCATCCTTGCGGGCGCCCCGGCGGTAGCCTTTGACCTGGCCCTGAAGACGCTTTGCGAGCAGTGCTCGAACACCATCAAAAACTTCGAGGCGCTGGCCGACAAGCTCAACTCCATGCAACTCGATGAGTGTTCTGCTTCCAAGGAGTTGGTGGGGATCGTGGCCAATGAAAACGGCTTTCACTCTTCAGAAGTGATGCGGGAGAAGCTCGGCACCGCCATCAAGGAGAATAAGCTGGTCAGCGGTACCGCCGAGATGTGGGATATTCTCACCAAGCAGGACCGGGCCAACAACAATCAGCCCCTGTCGGCCGATGTGGCGGATGTGACCAGCGGCTGTAATGCCGACATGACCAACATTTTTCTCGCCGGTGGTTCGCTGCTCGCCAATGTCGGCTCACGGATGAGCATCCCCTCCAGTCATATTGATCTGATCCGTGGACTGGTGGGGGATGTGCAGTTGGAAGGATCCGCCAATGCCTATCGCATCTCCGCCATTCCACCCTGTCCGCAGAATAATCCGGATGACATCAAGGCCTTCACCGAGGGTGCGGTCTACATCAAGAGTACGACCGGCGCCTGTAGCCAGATTAGCGACGCCAACCGGGACCTGGTTACTCATATCAGCACCACCCTGAACAGTATTGCCGACAAGGTAGAGACCAAGGGCATGCTCACCACCGCCGAGCAGACCTTTCTCGAATCCAACCCGCTCGCCACTTTGCCGATCCTCAAGACTGCCGTGGGCACCAGCACCAGGGCCACGATCATTCCCGGCCTGGCGGACATCACCGCCAAGGCCTACAGCCTGCAGATGCTCTCCGATCTCTATCTCCGAGGTGAATCCATTGCCGCCAAGGTCAAGGAGGTGTTGGAGAAGAAGGCCGGGCCCTCCACCGGCCATGGACCGGAGAAATGCGCCGCCGTGCTCTTCGCCGAACATGCCGACCAAAGTATCACCGCCATGCTGGCCCGGATTCGTACCTTGAAAGAGGGGGCCAAGACCTCTTATGTCGCGGCGGCGAATGAGATGAACACCACGGTCGCCTATCTCAACCACATGCAGCGGATGGAGGTGCAGATGGCCGCCGAGATCACCCGGCGCTACGGCAAGGACCTGGCCGCGAGGATGCAGTTGTGATGGTTGAGGTAAGGACAATGCAGAAAAAGGGGCTTTATTTACTGGTGCTGGCCGGGGTTCCCCTCTCAGCAGGCCAAGCCCTGGCCCTGGATATGGAGTATTACACCTACGGTGGCTTCAACCCCATCGTTCAGGCATTCATCCGTATCGCCCTGATCTTCAGCGATGCCAGTTATCAGGGGCTCATCTTTGTGATGACGGTCATCGGCGTCATGGCTGGGGCAGCGGCCTGGATCGCCAGGGCCACTACCGGGGCACGGATCATCCCGCTGACCTGGACCGTGCCGGTGGTCTTCGGCGCCATCGTCTATCTGGCCGTCTTTGTACCCAAGGGCAACATTACCGTCTATGACCCGGTGCTCAACCGTTTTCAGACGGTGGGCGACATCCCCGACGCTATTGTCTTCACCGCCGGCGCCCTCAACCTGATCGAACGCGGCCTGGTGGATATCATCGACACCTCGGCGGCTCCCGATGCCGCCTATACCCAGACCGCCGGCGGCATTGGCTTCAAGACCCTGGAGTCGGTCAAGGGCTCCTCGCCCAAGGACAACTATGCCCGCACCTCCATGATTCGCTACGTCAAAGACTGCGTCACCTTCGAGCTGATGCGGCCGGGCACTACGCTGTCCCTGGATGATCTGCGCAATACCAGCACCGATTTCCTGGTTAATCTCGCCCAGGCGGTGAATCCTTCGGTCTATACTGTCTACTACGATGCCACCAATCCTGCCGGCGCCGCCATGAGCTGCACCCAGGCCTGGACCAACTTGCAGCCGATCTATGCCACCGCCGCCAACTACAGCGAGTCGATCCGCAAGGTGTGCAGCAAGTCTTATTACGATCCAGGCAGTGCCACCGAGTTGGCCACCTGCCGCAACCAGATCAGCAACACCCTCAACTTCACCACCGGCACGGCGGTTACGCCGGAGCGGATCATCCAGCAACGGCAGATCGCCGAGATCCTCTACAACTTCTACTTTCAGGATGATGTAGAGACCTCCATGCTGATGGAGAGCGACCGGAAAATCACCACCTCTGGGCTGGGCATCGGCCTGACCATGAACGAGTGGATACCGGTTATCCGGGCAGTGATGACCGCCATAGCCATTGGCGTGATCCCATTTCTGGTGCTTTTTCTCCCCACTCCGATTGTCGGCAAGGCAGCCTCGGTGATGCTGGGCTTTTTTGTCTTCCTCTCCACCTGGGGGGTGACCGATGCAGTGATCCACGGGGCAGCCATGGACTATGCCGCCCGCAACTTCGAGGAGGTCCGGCAGTCAAATCTTGGCGTCTATGCCATGGCGGCCCTGCCTTCGGTGTCAACCAAGATGTTGGCTATGTTTGGGGTCATCCGCTCAGCCGGCATCATGCTGGCCAGCCTCTTCTCGATGATGCTGATCCGCTTCGGCGGCCATGCTCTGGCCATGCTGGCCGGCAACCTGAGCAGTCTTGTCCAGGGAGCTGGCAGTCATGCCGGGGCCTTGTTGACCCCGGATGGGCTTTCATCCGCTATGCGTCAGCAAACCAAGGCAGCCGGCCTGTTAGACGGGATGGCCGAACATCGCTTTGCCAACCTGGCTGCCGCCGAGTCCTGGAGTCTGCACAAATCCGTGGGCGGGCATGCCGCAGCTATGAATGCCCGCAGGAGCTTGCAACAGTCGGGACAGATTTCGCCGATGACCTCGCAGGGTAACTTTGCCGCCATGATGGCCTCGGCCAACCAGAGTGTAGGCACTGCCTCCGGACCGGTCTCCATTTCCACCGGGCCGGACGGAACTGCGACCCGGATGCGGTCAGAGTCGGTGAATCCCGATGGTTCTTCTAGTGTCGTCACTCTTGGTCCGGGTGGCTCAGGCACCCAAGAAGACATCCTTGCTGCCGGCAAGGCCTCCTATGTGGTGGATAGCGATGGAGCCAGAACCACCACCCAGGCCTCAGTTCATGGCCTTGATCCGATCAAGGTGGGGGCCATGGCGGTGCAGCAGAAGGTGGCCGGCGCCGCCAAGACCATGGGCAGTGACAGCAACTGGGGCATGCTCTGGCAGCAGGTGCAGAGGGATAGTCTTTCCGGTGGGGAAAACAGGAGTTACTCCGACACGCTCAACAACTCTCTCAGCAACAGTTGGAAACGGGCATTCAACGATCAATCCAGCTTTATCCACTCGCTGGATGAAACTCAGAGAAACCAGTTGCAAGGAATGCTGGGATCTGGTGGCGAAATCAAAGGTGCAAGAATTGGCGCCAATGGACACCTTTCGATAGTTGGAAGCGATGGAGAAAGAGTAACTTTTAATATTTCTGAGGACACGGCCAAAGCCTTTTCCCGAGACGAAGCCAAAGTGCGCTCTGAAGCAGTCGCGCAAACATTCAACAATGGTCGTGGATTGGATTACCTAGCCAACGTGGCCAAACGCATCGGCGCCACAGAGGCCTATTCCATCATTGACGAAGCTCGATCAATCAGCAGATCACAGGAATCCTATGGTGCAGACTTGACCACGGCCTTGGTGAAGAATTATGCCCGAGAGCGGTATGGCGAGGAAACCCCGGAGACGATCCGTAAAACCATCAATGACTTCAACAGCTATGTCACTCAACATGGTGCCGCCGGCGTCAACAATATGCGTGACATTGTCAGTGGCTTTGTCAGCGGGCACGGATACGGCTGGGGCAGTACCCAATCAGAGGTGCAAGGAACCATCCACAACACCCGGAATCGGATCCATGACCAAGGGTTGATGAAAGGCTTTGTCGATCAAACGGCTGGATCTGTTCGTTCCAACACCGCTGGCATTGCCGAGGGAACCATCCAACCTCCGGCAAGTCCTCTCCCGCTACAAAAACCGGATGGGACACTAAACATAACCGATGCTGATAATCTACGGAGTGTCAATCGACATGAGGAATCAGGACAAGGTCGAATCCGTACCGATGCCAAAGGGATGGCCACCGAGGGGATCGGCAAGGTCTTCAAAGGAGTGGTTGACAGCCAGGGAAATCGACCGACTTCAGAAGGGTACTTTCAGGTGCCATCAGAGAATAAGTTAGCTCCGGGAGAAGGAAAACCCGGAGCTGTAGTGGAGATACATAAAAGGAAATGAACCATCTTCGACAAAAGAGGACAAAACGACTTAGCTATCATCCCCATGATAAATATTCCCTGGATAGGATCGCCAAGAGAAACAAAACTCCGGCTCTTCTTTGATATCAGAGAACAGATCCTCAGTGTTCGAAATGGTTTTCCAAGAAGCTGCGAAACTAGATGCCATCCCGCTTGCGGAAAAAGGCCGCACCGGCACCGACTCATCCATCAATCGGCCGCAAGACCGGCACATCTCGCTGTCCTCGGACTCGTACCCGCAATGGGGGCAGATGGTGGTCCAATTGGTCTGGTCAGACATGGTAGTTCTCTGATGTGCTGGTTTGCGGAATGATCCGTACCGATTCATGTGCGAGAGAATACGTTTCTGGCTAACCCTTATCATGTTTCCCAAAAAAGTCAAACCATCAGAAATAGCCTTACAAGTGACAGATACGAGGAGTGAGGTGGATCCAAAAGAACGAAAGCCCTTTGCAGCGTTTCCTCTCCTGGCCGGTTTACTGCTCTTCCTCGCTTTGAGTTGCATTCTACCGTCCACCGCTGAGGCAACAGTTGCTGCCTATATGGACGTTCAAGGGAACCTCCATTATGTGCGGGGCAAGAGCAGCCAAAAGAAAAGGGCCATTGCAACCAACCGACCTGTCCCACGATCAACGAGAGATTTCTCCTCTCAAACAATCAATGCATTCATCCAAGCAGCCGCCACCGAACACGGGGTTGATCCCTTGCTGATCACGGCCATCATCAAGGCTGAATCAAATTTTGACCCCACTGCCGTTTCTCCAAAGGGCGCCCAGGGCCTGATGCAACTCATGCCGGCTACTGCCAGGGATCTGCAGGTTGCCGATCCTCTTGATCCTCTGGAAAATATCCTTGGCGGCACCAGATACTTACGATACCTGCTTGATTGCTATAACTGGGATGTGGCGTTAAGCCTGGCTGCCTACAATGCGGGACCAGGTAATGTTAAAGGCGCTGTCCCAAATATCAGCGAGACTCGGACCTATGTTGCCAAGGTGTTAAAAAATTATGACTCCTATCGAGTCGACAACTGATCCGCAAAAATCCCCAAACAATTACCAAGCCATCCTCACTGAACCCGCCTCCTCTTCTCCCCCTTCAAAAAAGGCTCTCTGCTCGGAGCATGGCTCTGGGAAATCATGATTGATTGCCCTGAAGAGACTGGGAGTAAAGACAAACTCGAACGAAAAGCTGATGCAGAAGGATGAGAATATCTTTCTGCATCGTTTGTTTGCCATCGTGCTGTTTTTCAAATAATTCTTGTTATTTATTCCTGTGGCACTATAAAGAATTGGAAAATTTCTTGATGAACAACTGCGCATTTTTCCCGAGGTCATTGTGATGCAATCTCGTGCGCCAAAGAGGTAAATCAAATTTAGAGAAAAATTACGCACAGTTATTTTGGAAGATATAGCATTCGTTCACTATCAATCGAAATATTTTGCTTATGAGTTAACGAAGCGCTATCCGCCTGACAGCGTTGAAAAACTCACCGGCGCCGTGGCGAGTGCCCAGGTCGATCTTAACCCGCATCAGGTCGATGCGGCTCTCTTTGCCTTTCAATCACCGCTGTCGAAAGGAGCCTTGTTGGCAGACGAGGTTGGGCTGGGCAAAACCATCGAGGCCGGTCTCGTCCTTTCGCAAAAATGGGCCGAACGTAGGCGGCGCATCCTTATCATCACCCCTTCCAACCTTCGCAAGCAATGGTTTCAGGAGCTTGCCGAAAAATTCTTTCTTCCCTGCCGCATCCTTGAGGCTAAATCCTACAACACCGCCATGAAGCAGGGACAGTTTCGGCCGTTTGAGACGCCGGAAATCGTCATCTGTTCCTATCAGTTCGCCAAGAGTAAGGCTGGGGAGGTCCAGGCTATTGCTTGGGATTTGGTGGTGATCGACGAGGCGCACCGGTTGCGTAACGTCTATAAACCGTCGAATGTCATCGCCAACACGCTCAAGGTTGCACTGGCCGGCAAGGACAAGCTACTGCTCACCGCCACGCCCCTGCAGAACTCCCTGCTGGAGCTGTTCGGACTGGTCAGCTTTATCGATGAGCACACCTTCGGCGACCTGAAAAGTTTCCGCGAACAGTTTGCCAATCTCAATCAGGAACAGGTGTTCGAGACCCTCAAGGCACGACTCAAACCCGTTTGTCATCGCACATTGCGTCGGCAGGTCACGGCCTATATACCCTTCACCAAACGCTTACCGCTCGTGGAAGAGTTCACCCCGGAGGAAAGCGAGGATCGGCTTTACCATTTGGTCTCGGAGTACCTGCAACGCGAAAATCTGCAAGCCCTGCCCATTGGCCAGCGGTCCCTGATGACCTTGGTGCTGCGCAAGCTTTTGGCTTCGTCTACCTTTGCCATCGCCGGGGCGCTTACCTCCATCTCCAACCGGCTCAAGGCCAAGCTCAGTAAGGCGGAACCGGCGAGGCCACTGGAAGAAGAGTTGGATGAAGACTACGAAGCGTTGCATGAAACCGTCGAGGAATGGAGCAACGGCGAAGTCGTCGAATCGCTGACCGAGACGGATCGAGCCGCCATTCAACAAGAAATTGCCGATCTCGATGCCTTCGCCGCCCTGGCCACCTCCATCGAACACAACGCCAAGGGCAAGGCCCTGCTCAAAGCACTGGACATTGCCTTTGCCAAGGCACGCGAATTCGGCGGTGCGGAGAAGGCTATCATATTCACTGAATCACGCCGTACCCAAGACTACCTGTTGCGGCTGCTGACCGACAGTCCTTGGCGTGAAGGTGTTGTCCTGTTCAACGGCAGCAATACCGATGAATCCTCCCGACACATCCTGGCCGAATGGCTGGATCGGCACCAGGGCAGCGACCGGGTCACCGGTTCCCGCACCGCCGACATGCGTTCGGCACTGGTGGACTATTTCCGGGAACAGGGCCGCATCATGATCGCCACCGAGGCTGGCGCCGAGGGGATCAATCTCCAGTTCTGTTCTCTGGTGGTGAACTATGACCTGCCCTGGAATCCGCAGCGTATCGAACAGCGCATTGGTCGCTGTCATCGGTATGGCCAGAAGCATGATGTTGTGGTGGTCAACTTCCTCAACCGCAAGAATGCCGCCGACCAGCGCGTCTATGAACTCTTGGCCCAGAAATTCCAGCTCTTTGAAGGCGTGTTCGGCGCCAGTGACGAGATCTTAGGCGCCATCGAATCGGGAGTGGATTTCGAAAAGCGGATCGTAGCCATCTACCAAAATTGCCGCAGACCGGAAGACATCGAAAGCGCCTTCAATCAACTCCAGCTTGAGCTCAGCCTGGAGATCAATGCATCCATGACCAGCACCCGGCAGAAGCTCTTGGAACATTTCGATGATGAAGTGCGCGAGAAACTTAAAGTTCGCGATGAAGCCTCCCGCGCCTGCCTCAACCGGTACGAACGACTGCTCATGCAACTTTCCCGGTTCGAGCTGGGTGATCATGCCGAGTTTATCGATGATTCCTCGTTTCGCCTCAAGGCCTTGCCCTTTCCAGCTACCGCTATTCCCTTGGGTTTATATGAGTTGCCCCGCCGTTCCGGTGATGCCCATCTATACCGTTTAAATCATCCATTGGCTGAGGCCCTGCTGGTCCAAGCCAAAAGCCGGGCGCTACCATCGGCTGAAATTCATTTCAACTATGGTCACCACGACGGCAAGGTCTCGCAACTGGAGCCATTCATCGGTAAAGCCGGGTGGCTGACACTTTCGCTGTTCAGTATCGAATCCCTGGAGCAAGCCGAAGATCACCTCATTTTCGCCGCTTCCACCGATGAGGGCGAGATTCTGGCAGAGGAATTGGCGGCTAGGCTGTTAACCCTGCCGGGGAGCGTCGTCAAACATATTCAAAGTCCTCCGCCCGTGCTTTTAGAGACCCATCTTCACCAACGCCGAGCCGCCATCCAGCGCGATATCTCTGAACGAAACGCGCGTTTTTTTGCAGCCGAAGCTGATAAACTCGATGGTTGGGCCGATGACCTGAAAGCGGGGCTGGAACGAGAGATCAAAGAGATTGATCGCCAGATCAAGGAAGTCCGTCGAGCGACGAGCACGGCACTGACTTTGGAAGAAAAGCTTGCCGGGCAAAAGCAGATCAAGACCTTAGAATCCCAGCGCAATCAGAAACGGCGCTCACTCTTTGAAGCTCAAGACGAGGTGGATCGGCAAAGAGATGAGTTGATACTGGCCATTGAGAGCAAATTGGAACAACGGTCTAATATAGCTGAACTTTTTGCAGTTAGATGGATTTTAAGGCGTGGGTTGGTGAGAAAGTAACTTGGGAATGTGAAAATAAAAACCAGATGTCTTGTGTTAATAATCGAATCAAACAACCAGTTCCTCCCGTGCGAATGTTGATCGGACCGGAGCTGAGATAGGAACTATTATGGCTGCTCTTTCCGCTGATTATATGGCAATGCTCAGGAAGGAATTAACTGATCGCTACGTACCGATGCTTTCTCCATTGTTGCCAAACGCACGACCTGTACAAGAACAGCAAGACAAGCAAGTTGCCCGGGCTTTAAGTGCTTTTGTGCTACGTCACTACCTGGACGTTGGCCCCCAAACTGCCGCGAAGGCTGTAATTGATGATTTTAATGATAATGGAATTGATGCGATTTATTATCATCAATCGACTGAAACGCTTTATCTGGTTCAGTCCAAATTGAAACCTTCGGAAGAATTTGCACAAGCTGAGGCGCAAGCATTTTGTGCAGGTTGCAGGCTTCTCATTCGTCAGGAATTCGACACGTTCAATGATCATTTCCAGCAACGTAAGGTTGAAATTGAAGAATCACTAGGTACCTGCTCAGCTATTCGATTACTCATAGCTTATTGTGGCCCAGGTGTTTCGCAGCACGCTGAGACAACAATAGAACAATTGATTGGTGATGACTCTCTGGATGAAGAGAGACTTTCTGCTCCCATCGAATATTTCACTCCACCCGAGTTTACCTCTGCATTACGTGGCTTACATGCTTACCAGCGCGTTAATGCAACGATAAATTTAAAAAATTATGGGAAAGTAGAAGAGCCAAGAAAAACCTATTTTGGGCTTATTCATATGCAAGAGCTGGTGGAATTGCACCAAAACCATGGCAAAGCTCTTTATGAACAAAATATCCGTTATTTTCTTGGAAGCAATAAATCTGATGTCAATAAGAGTATCCAGAAAACTTTAAAAGAAGAACCCGCCAATTTCTTCTATCTCAATAATGGTGTCACCGCCCTCTGTGATAAAATTGACCCAAAAAATGGCACAAAGGCGAGCAAAAAATTCAAACTTCTCAACCTGTCAATTATCAACGGTGCGCAAACCGTTGCTTCGGCTGCCGAACTGATGCAATCAGCCAATCCCCCAGACATCAGCAATGCCAAGGTTCTCTTGACCTTAATTCAAAGTACATCTGCCGGAGACTTTAGCCCAAAGGTCACTCGGGCAAGAAACCATCAAAATCCAGTATCGACCGCCAATTTCGCCTCGCTTGACCCTCAACAGGAACGACTACGGCAGGAACTTGCCTGCTTTGGCATCAACTACCACTATCGTCCAGAAGCTTTGGTGATCCCTAGCGATGCAAATATTCTTCTTGCTGAGGCCATCACTGCCCTTGCTTATTTAGAACCTGATCCTCGTTATGCTGTATGGCTCAAAGCGTCACCGGCAGCTATTAATGATACAGCATCTGCCCATTACCAAACAATTTTTTCTGATTCCTTGCGCGGTGTACGGTTGGTTAATGCTGTCTTATTCACAAGGCATATCCATCGTTTGTTGAAGGCTGCCGATGCTGGATCTAGCGGGGTGGAACGATTAGTTTACCGGCACGGACTCCACGCAATAGGGGCTGTTCTGGTTAAGCGATTACGTAACAGGATTGATATGGCTCAAACGTTTAATACTGCAGGCATTGGGCAACTGTTAAGCCATCCTTTCGATGAACTGAGGCAACAAGCTGCTGACCTGTTTCAAGCTTGGGTGACTGGCTGTGGGCCACTTGCTCATTTTAAGAGTCAAGAACGCACTGTTCCTTTTGTGAATGCATTGATGACATTAAACTATGGTTTTACTGGTCACCCTGCGATAGCACCATTAAACATCGCACGCTCTACAGATGTTTTTCCTTTGGCCCGGTTATTTAATTTTTTGAGTCAACAGGCTCCGCAGATATAGGTATCAAGGATGAAGAAACAAAAACTTGAACTGACCTGGATCGGCAAGGAGGAGCGGCCGAGGCTGGAGCCGCGCATCCTGCTGGAGGATCAGGCTTTGTCCTACCATGCCGGGCATCGGGTGACGGAGGAGGATCTATTCGACAACCGGCTGATCTTCGGCGACAATCTCCTGGCCCTAAAGGCGCTGGAGCAGGAGTTTACCGGCAAGATCAAGTGTGTGTTCATCGATCCGCCGTACAACACCGGCAGCGCCTTTACCCATTACGACGACGGGGTGGAGCATTCCATCTGGCTGTCGCTGATGCGGGATCGGCTGGAGATCATCCGGCGCCTGCTGGCTGAGGATGGCTCGCTGTGGATTACCATCGACGACAACGAGTGCCATTATTTGAAGGTCTTGTGCGATGAAGTATTCGGGCGAGGGAATTTTGTGGCAACAATTGCGTGGCAAAAAGTCTATACAAGCAAGAATTCAGCAAAGCACTTCTCAGTGATGCACGATTACATACTTGTTTACACCAAGAATAAAGAAAAGTGGGATCTTAATCAGTTACAAAGAAGTGACAAGCAGGATAAAGCTTATAAAAATCAAGACAATGACCCACGAGGGCCATGGAAATCGACACCTTTACATGCTCGTAACTACTATAGTCAAGGTTCTTATGAAGTTACTTCCCCAACTGGGAATGTATTTATCCCACCCCCTGGGCGCTATTGGGCAATTTCAAAAGAATCCTTTATTGCTCTGTGTAATGACGGAAGAGTTTGGTGGGGAAAAGATGGCTCTGGCACACCAAATAAAAAGAGTTTTCTTTCAGAAGTAAAACAAGGTGTTTCTCCTTCCACAATGTGGTTTTACGATGAAGCTGGGCACAATGCAGAGGCAAAGAATGAGATAAACGCGTTGGCACTAAATGAAGATGTTTTCATTACTCCAAAGCCTGAAAAACTAATCAGCCGGATTTTAACAATCGCCACCAACCCCGGCGACCTCATCCTCGACTCCTTTGCCGGTTCCGGTACCACCGGCGCTGTCGCCCACAAGATGGGGAGGCGCTGGATTATGGTGGAACTGGGCGAGCACTGCCACACCCACATTATCCCGCGATTGAAAAAGGTCATCGACGGCGAGGACCAGGGCGGCATCAGCAAGGCGGTCAACTGGCAGGGTGGCGGCGGCTTCCGCTACTACCGTTTGGCGCCGTCGCTCTTGGAAACGGACCGTTGGGGCAACTGGGTGATCAATCAAAGCTACAACGCGGCCATGCTGGCCGAGGCTCTGTGCAAGCTGGAAGGATTCCGCTATGCACCGTCCGATTCAGTCTACTGGCAGCACGGCCATTCCACCGAGCAGGACTTCATCTATGTGACCACCGCCAGTCTCACCCACGAGCAGTTGCAGGAGCTGTCCGACGAGGTGGGCGAGGGGCGATCCCTGCTGGTCCTCTGTACTGCCTTCCGGGGCCGGGGCGACTACGCCAATCTCACGGTCAAAAAAATCCCCCGCCAGGTGCTGAGCCGCTGCGAATGGGGCCATGACGACTACAGCCTCAAGGTGGAAAACCTGCCGGCTGCACCTCCGCCGCTTCCGCCCACGGAAGAGGAAGTGCAACCCAAAAAAGGCCGGCCAAGACAGGCCTCGCTTTTTGGCGAGGATGCGTCATGACCAATAAGCAAACACCAGTTCAACCTGCCGACACGCTCTTTCACGAACTCCGCAACTTGATCGAAGAAACCCGTTCTTCCGTTGCGATAACGGTCAATTCCGCCCTGACTATGCTATACTGGCGGGTCGGCAAGCGGATCAGCAAGGAGCTTCTGCAAGAGGAGCGGGCAGCCTATGGCGCGGAGATTTTGCCGACACTGTCTGCAAAATTGCTTCGTGACTTTGGACGCGGTTGGAGCGAACGTAATCTTGCCTATATGGTTCGGTTGGCGGAGACCTTTCCCGATGGCGATATTTTGCAGGCGCTGTCTGCAAAATTAAGTTGGAGTCATTTCAAGGCCATCATCTACCTTGATGATCCGCTCAAGCGCGATTTCTATGCTGAAATGTGCCGGGTTGAAAGTTGGAACACTCGCACCCTGCAAAAGAAGATCGACTCGATGCTCTTTGAGCGCACCGCTCTGTCCAAGAAACCCGACGAACTGATCCGCCTGGAACTGGATGGTCTGCGCGACGAAGATCGACTCACACCGGATCTAGTCTTCCGTGATCCCTACTTCCTCGATTTTCTTGGGCTTACGGACCGCTACCTGGAAAAGGATTTGGAAGGCGCCATCCTTCGGGAACTGGAAAAGTTTCTCCTGGAACTCGGTGTCGGCTTTACCTTTGTCGCCCGTCAAAAACGCATCCAGGTGGATAACGACGATTATTACCTTGATCTGCTTTTCTTTCATCGACGCTTAAAACGGTTGGTGGCCATCGAATTGAAACTGGGCGAGTTCAAACCGGCCGATAAGGGACAAATGGAATTGTATCTGCGCTGGCTGGACAAATATGAACGACAGCCCGATGAAAAGACGCCCATCGGGCTGATCCTCTGTTCCGGGAAAAAACAAGAAACCGTTAAACTGCTCGCTCTTGAGCAAAGCGGTATCCGGGTGGCGAAATACCTCACCGAATTGCCGCCCCGCGAGATTCTTGAACAGGAACTCCACAAGGCTATTGCTCAGGCGAAAGAACGCATCGATTTGCAACTGGAACACCGAAAAGAGGTGGGGCCATGAACCGTCACGTCAACGCCATCTCCGGCCGGCTATCCTTGCGGCAACCGCAGCGTGAATCCCTGGAAATTTTGCACCGCATCACCGAGATTGCGCCGCCGGGCAAGGAGGCGGACACCGCCGCCGTGCTGGAGGTGATCCGCAGCGAATATCCGTCGGTCACCGATTTTGAGCGGGAATTTCCCTCGCTTTGCTTTGCCCTGGCCACCGGCGTTGGCAAGACCCGACTGATGGGGGCCTTTGTCAGCTATTTGCATCTGGCCCACGGGATCTGCAATTTCTTCGTGCTGGCGCCGAATCTCACCATCTACAACAAGCTGATCGCCGATTTCACCCCGAACACACCCAAGTATGTGTTCAAGGGTATCGCCGAGTTTGCCGTTGACCCGCCGACGGTGATCACCGGCGACACCTACGAGAGCGGGGTGGGGGTGCGGGAGGCGGCGCGGCGCGCCAACCGTTTGCCCGGCTTCTATCAGGACGCTGGCGTCCATATCAACATCTTCAATATCTCCAAGATCAACTCCGAGGTGCGGGGCGGAAAATCGCCACGCATCAAGCGGCTCTCCGAGTATATCGGCGAGAGTTATTTCGATTATCTGGCGGGACTGCCGGACTTAGTGCTGCTCATGGACGAGTCGCACCGCTACCGGGCCAGCGCCGGCGTGCGGGCCATCAACGAGTTAAAGCCGATCCTCGGCCTGGAGCTGACCGCCACCCCCTTTGTGGAAACCAATAAGGGCGGAGTGGCATTCAAGAACGTCATCTACGACTATCCCCTGGGACGGGCCATGAGCGACGGCTTTGTCAAGGAACCGGCGGTGGTGACCCGTAAGGACTTCAATCCGGCCGGGATGTCGGTGGAGGAGATTGAGCGGCTGAAACTGGAAGACGGCATCCGGCTCCATGAGAGCGTCAAGGTGGAGTTGGAAACCTATGCCCGCGAAACCCTGCAAGCTATCGTCAAACCCTTTTTGTTGGTGATTGCCCGCGACACCACCCATGCCGGGCAACTGTTGCGGCTGATCCAGTCTGAGGCCTTTTTCGAAGGGCGCTATACCGACAAGGTCATCCAGGTGGATTCGAGCAAGACCGGCAAGGAAGAGGAGGAAATGATCGAGCGGCTGCTGCGGGTGGAACAGACCGAGGAGCCAACCGAGATTGTCATCCACGTCAACATGCTCAAAGAGGGTTGGGATGTGACCAACCTTTATACCATTGTGCCGCTTCGAGCCGCCAATGCCCGAATCCTCATCGAGCAATCCATCGGCCGGGGGCTGCGGCTGCCCTACGGCAAACGCACCGGGGTGACACCGGTGGACCGGCTCAACATTATCGCCCACGACAAATTTCAGGAAATTATCGACGAGGCCAACCGGCCTGATTCCGTCATCCGCATGCAGGCAGTGGTGCTTGATGGTTCGGAGCTGGAGAAGAAAACTGCCACCGTGGTGTCGCAATCGCAACTGGCGACCAAGCTGGGTTTACGCCCGGCCCTGGTGACTGCGAGTACCGCAATGGCGGGACAGGAGGTTCAACCAATCTTCACCGGAGCGCAGGAGCAACAGGTGGCGAAAACCGCCTGGGAAGTGATCAAGGGATATGAGAACAAGCCGCAGATGCTGCCATCGGTCAACCATCTGAAAAATCCGGAGATCCAAGCCGCCATTGTCAAGGCCGTGGAGGCACAACAACCGGCGCAGCTGGCCTTGGAAGGGTTCACGGTCAAACCGGATATCGCGGCTGTCGTGGCCAAGACCGTGGAATTGGTGACCGAGCAAACCATCGATATCCCTCGTATCCTGGTGGTGCCCAAGGGCGTGGTGAAGTCCGGGTTCAAGCCCTTTACCCTTGAACTCGACAGCCTGAATTATCCGCCGGTATCCGAAGATTTATGGGTACAGTATCTCCGCACCGGAGAAGGAATGGCCGTGACTCCGGCTCGCGGCTGTAGCGAGGAGCCGCGCACGGAGAATTACATCGTCCGCTGCCTGATGGACTTCAACGATATCTCCTACGATGACCACGCCGACCTGCTTTACGATTTGGCGGGGCAGGCGGTCCGCCATTTTGAAAGCTATCTGCAGCCGGACGAGGTCATTGATGTAGTGCGTTGCCATCAGCATGAAATTGCCCGCTTCATCTATGCCCAGATGCAGAAACATTACTGGGAGGAAGTCGCAGAGTATGAGGTGAAGGTGAGCAAAGGATTCACTGAATTGAAACCAAGCGCTTACACCTGCAAGACCAATGAGCCGCCAGCCGATTACAAGGTCTCACCGGCGGACAAAAGCAATATGTCCCGTTATCTCTTTGGAGGGTTTACGAGGTGCCTGTACCCCGTGCAGAAATTTGACTCGGATGCGGAACGCAAACTGGCCGTTATTATGGAGCGAGATGCCGCGAAATGGTTCAAACCCGCCAAGGGACAGTTCCTGATCTTTTATCGTCACGGTGCGGATCACCTGGAATATCAACCCGATTTTGTCGCTGAAACCGAGAGCACAATCTACATGTTGGAGCCCAAGGCTAGCAATCAGATGAATGATCCTGTGGTGCTCGCCAAGAAAGAGGTTGCCGTCAAGTGGTGCGTTAATGCCTCGGAATATGCGAAAAGCCACGGAGGAAAACCTTGGCGTTACGTGCTGATTCCGCACGATGGCATTGCCACCAATATGACACTCCATGGGTTGGCACAGATGCATGGAATATGAAGGAGATTTGAAATGCACTTGAACAAGCACAACTGATGGCCGCCAAACCGCAGGGATTCTTTCGCTTCGCTACACGGTATTACCCATTACTGCTGGATCTTTTTTGGAGGTAGACCCATGCCAACCGCGATGGTACTAACCCGATTTCGAGTGACTACATTCCGTTCCGTGGAGGACAGTGGTTGGATCGACGTAGACGAAGTGACCGCTCTCATCGGCACGAACGAGTCTGGCAAGAGCAATCTCCTCCTCCCGCTCTGGAAGCTTAAACCCGCAAAGGATGGAGAGATCCATCCCACGTCCGACTTCCCTCGAAAGCACTTCACGGCCTTCCGTAGCGCAGAGCCCAAACCCGTCTTCATTGAAGCGGAGTTCGCGGTTCACGGCGCTATGCGCACACGTCTCGCCCGCAAGGCCGGGGCCGGTGAGGACGAGGTCGCTAAGGTAACTGTTCGGCGTCGCCTCGGTGGCGAGTACGAGATCGACTTCCCCCTGATCCCACAGGAGAAGACCGTCCCCGTCGAGGATCTAGCCGTCCTTTTGGAGTCGACCAGGAGTGAGATTACCTCGCTGAAGCCGTTGAAGACGGAACAGGAGCTTACTATGAGCATCCTCGACGCAATAGACACTGCGGAAGGTGCGCTGCCGGAAGCGGGTGAGTGCGATGTCAACACTGTTACGGAGGTCCACAACGTCCTGTTGGGTATAAACCTCGAAGGTGGCCCCAAGACGAGTAGCATTGTTCCCCGCTTCCAACGCCTCCAAGAGGAGGTTGAAGAGCACCACTCAAGCATCTCAAAGCCTCATCCGCGTGACGCGGAAGATGTCAAGAAATTTGTCCTCGATAGCCTCCCCGCTTTTGTCTACTACTCGAACTATGGGAATCTGGACTCTGAGATTTACCTTCCGCATGTCATCCAAAACCTACGGAGAGAGGAAGAACTCGGCCAGAAGGAACGCGCGAAAGCTCGAACGCTCAAAGTTCTATTTGAGTTCGTCAACCTACAGCCAAACGAGATCTTGGCTTTAGGCAAGGATGTTCACGCGCAAGGCCAGCAGCCGACCGAGGCACAGGTCGAGCAATCGGCAGAAAAGAAAAAGGAGCGAAGCATCCTCCTGCAGTCCGCGTCCACACGGCTTACTGAGGAGTTCCGGAAGTGGTGGAGGCAAGGAGATTACCGCTTCCGGTTCGAGGCAGACGGAGATCACTTCCGAATTTGGGTCGCAGATGATCGGCGTCCCGAGGAGGTTGAGCTGGAAGGTCGCAGCACGGGTCTTCAGTGGTTCCTCAGCTTCTACCTCGTGTTTCTGGTAGAGAGCCAGGACAGCCACTCGGGCTGCATCCTGCTCCTTGATGAGCCGGGGCTCTCTCTGCACCCTTTGGCTCAGCGCGATCTCTCGGATTTCTTTGACGGGCTTGCCGAGCGCAATCAGCTCCTTTATACGACACACTCCCCCTTCTTGGTGGACGCAGACCGCCTCGACCGTGCTCGCAAGGTATATGTCGCTCCAGACGGTACAAGCAAGGCCACTTCAGATCTCGGCGCCGATGGCGGTGATCCGACACGGCGCGGTGCAGGCTACGCTGTTCATGCCGCCTTGGGGTTGAGCGTTGCTGAAGGTCTCTTAATCGGCTGCGAGCCTGTCATTGTCGAGGGCCCCTCCGATCAACACTACCTCACCGCGATCAAGATCCTCCTCATCGCTAGCGGTTCGCTCAAGCCTGGACGTGAGATCGTATTCCCCCCGGCTGGTGGAGCTAAGGGGATCAAGGCTGTCGCGAGCATACTTGGGGGGCGCCTTGAGACGCTCCCCTTAGCACTCCTCGACAGTGACGAACAAGGCACCAAGTTCGTACAGGCGCTTCGTACAGGCCTTTACACGGCGGCCCCGGAGCGCGTTCTTCAGGTCGGATCGTTCATCGAAATCGAAGGAGCCGAGATCGAGGACTTAATACCGGTCACAATCATCGTCAAGGCTGTCGACCGGATGATCCGCGAGCCGGAGACTCCATTCGAGACTCGTCACGACGCAAGCAAACCAATAGTTCCACAGATCGAGGTATGGGCAATGAAGGGCGGTGCCACGCTGGAGAAGGGATGGAAGGTGGAACTTGCAAAGCGAGTGAAGCGCGCACTCTTGGATGGCGCAACTGTCCCGGCGACAACACTTGCGACATGGCAGCGCGTATTCGATGCCTTCCAAGCGGCTAAAGTCGCCGACTCGGCCACAGCCCGACATGGCGATCCAGCCGATGCAGCTTAGCGGTTAGGCTGAGCTTTGGCGTTAGAAGTCAAGATTACTCCAGAAAATTTTGCCTCCAACAACCTGTTTCTTCGTTTCTTCCGACACCACGTTTCTTCTTTGTTGGCCGAAGGCCTGAGTTTCTTGCTTTAGTTGACCCGTAAAACCGGCAAAAAAAACGGCTGCCCAACCGTCATGGTCGGGGCAGCCGTTGGCGTTGCTGGGGTTTCTTCGTTTCTTCGAGTTATTCTTGGTCGGTTACCGGCTCTTCACAGCGACACCCTTTCCCGACCTTTTGGGTTGGATGGCAGGAAAAACTCCAGTCAACCTGATCGGGTGGCAAGGTCGAATGGACCGTGCCTATGGTGAGCCCGCAATGGTGTTGCGCAGAGCGTCTCGCTGCTGTGAGTGAAGGCGCTTCGATGCAGAATTCACCATTGAATTCAAAAATCACCGGAATGTTGTACCTTTTCATGTTCATCACCACCTCCTCTCACGCCGCAACCGGGAGTTCGTTTGTTGCGGAGACATCTTCCTGAACACTAACAATCCCGGCCTTGTCGAGGACAAAGTCGGCGGCTTGCTGGGCCTTGGCAGCGGCGGTGAAGATGGCCTTGCTGTCGCCCTGGAGGATCTGCAGCCAATGGTGGATATACTCCGGATGGCGCATGGCCTCAAAGGGGATTCCAGTATGGGCGCCAAGGAAGGCCGCGCCGATCTCGGCCAACAGCTCCTCGAAGGCGTAACCGAGATCACCGAACCGGGCGCCAAACACACGGTTCAACCGGCTGGGATGCCCGGTCCAATGGCAGGTTTCGTGGTAGCCAGTGGCGTAGTAGAAATCATCCTGCTCGAAGCTGGATCGATGGGGCAGAAGCACCATATCCGGGCCCGGCAGATAGCAGGCCTTGTTGCCGCCATGCTTTAGGTTCGGTAGGGCCAGGATCTGCTCCGCCAGCTCGTTGCATTCGCCCACACCCGGTGCCTCTTCTTCGACCAGCGGCGGTAGCTCCAATCCCTCGCATTGCTCAACGTTGAACACCGTGTAGCTGCGGGCAAAGGGGATCAGCTTCCGCTCCTGTTCATCATCGGTCAAGGCGTCGGGCTCTGCTTCGCCGTCCCGATCCCTGGCGGGCAGGAACTTCCAGAAAACAACAGCAGCTCCTTTCTCGCCCTTGCGCACATGGCCGCCCAACTGCTCGGCATTGCGATAGGTGAGCCAGCGAGGATCAACATGCCCCCGGGCCAGCGCCACCAGGTTGAGCAGGAGGATGTTCATCCCTCGGTAGGGCCGGTTGGTGAGCGCATTGCGAAACGGTCCATAATGGATTGTCTGCCAGGGTTTGGCCCAGGGATTGACGCCGTCTTCCAGGGCAGTGATGATCTTGCCGGTGATTTCTTCGTAGATGGTTCCTTTCTGATTGTTCATGATTTCGCTCCTTGAGTGCAGGGAACAACCCATCGGGTCGTCCCCAATGGGTGTCAGTCGCTGTGATGGCCGGTTTCGGAGAGTGAGAGGATCTCTTCCCCCACGATCAGGTGATCGAGCACCCTGACGTCAATCACCTTGAGGATCTCGGTCAGGGTGCGGGTGAGTTCCAGATCTTCCTTACTGGGCTGGATGCCGCCGGAGGGGTGGTTATGGGCAATGATGACCGACGCTGCATTGAGCGCCAGCGCCTCCTTGACCACCTCGCGGGGATAGACCGAGTTGCGGTTGATCGAGCCCCGGAACATCTCCCGCCAAGCCAGTACCTGGTGTTGGCTGTCGAGAAACAGGCAGCCAAACACCTCGTGTTCCAGGCCGGTGAGTTTGAGCCCGATGGCCTCCTTGGCGGCGGTGGGCGACAGAATCGCGGCCCCACGCCGGAACTGATAACCGCTGAGCTTACGGGCTTCGGAGAGGATGGTTTCCTTGGATGCGGGCTGGTAGACGCCGCAGGGATCTTTGATGTAGAGCATGTGTGCCTCCTGTGGACGAGGCACAACAGCCCATCGGGGCAGTGTGCCCCGTCTGGGATTGGTTTGAGTTCGACTGGTTTCAAGCAGCCTGCCGGATCTCGGCCAGAACGAAATGGCTGAGTTGGGGAGGCTTGTAGACGCGAATGGGTTTGTGGTTGATCTCGCCATGACCTTGGCGGTCATAGCTGCCGATCCGGCGTTCCTGCCAATAGATCACCCCGGCTTGCAGCCGGAACCGGTTGCCGTCCACATAGGCCACCGCCGTATTGCCCCGGAGATAGACCCTCCCCCTGATCACCAACTCGTGGCGGACCAGGGCGGTTTGCCCATCGGGGGAGCTGATGGTGGTCGTGGTGGTCACCCGGGTTTCCTCAGTGGTGGTCACGCTTTCGGTCTCATCGAGATCGAGCACCGAGGCCAACTCCCGCTGGCGATACCGGCTCCAGGCGGTGTTGACATCCTCTACAGGCTGCTGACCGGTGAGGGCCTTGGCCAACTCATAGAGCATGCTGTTCTCCGATTCGGAGAGGGCAGCCAGTCCCTGGCCCGAGAGTTCGCCCTCAACCGCGAGCGAGGTCTCCATCTTCTGGGCCATGAGGCTGAGCGCCTTGTCCTGCATGGTTTCGGCATAGGCCAGGTAGAAGACCCGGACCGGCAGGTTCTGACCAATCCGCCAACTACGGCGGCTGGCCTGTCTGAGGGTGAACACCGAATAACCGCACTGGAAGAAGACGATGGTCGGGAAGTCGAGCAAATCCAGACCGGTCTTGACCAAGTTGGGGTTGCAGAGCAGACAATCGTACTGGCCGGTGGCGAGGTTTTCCTTCAGCCAGTCTTCCCGCTGTTCCGGTTTGACCGCCTGGCCCCGCAGTACCAAAGGGGCAAAGCCATGATGGTGCAGCTTGTCCACCAGGGTGGGCACCAGGTCGCGGGTGCCGGTGTGTTCAAGGAAGACCGCCACCTTGCGGCCCTGTTTGCGTTCGGTTGCCAGGATCTCCAACAGCCGCTTTTCCTTGGCCAGAAGGTTGATTTCCAGGGCCGGAGCCGAGGCGATCAGTTCCTCCACGCCACCGC